>NZ_JBVHEH010000006.1:163884-388308 GCF_055562955.1 Kitasatospora sp. NPDC015121 | reverse complement strand
GTACACTTACCGGCCCCGGGCCCCCCCCGGCCCCGGGCCCCCCCCCGGGGGGGCCCCGTTCGGGGGGCCCGGCCGGCGGGCCCCGGGGCCCCCCGGCGCCCGGGCCGCACCCCTTCCCCCACCACCCCGAGGAGATCCCGTGCACAGCCGAAATCCGAGCCGCCGTCAGTTGTCCGTGCTGCTCACCGCGATGGTCGCCACCGTGGCGGCGCTGGCGGCGATGCTCGTCGCCGGCCCCGCCGCCCAGGCGGCCACCACCGGTGCCCTGAAGAGCGTCTCCTCCGGCCGCTGCCTGGACGTGGCGGGCGGCAGCCAGAGCGACGGCGCGCTGCTGCAGGTCTACGACTGCTGGAACGGCACCAACCAGCAGTGGACGCTGACGTCCGCCAACCAGCTGACCGTCTACGGCAACAAGTGCCTGGACGTCCCCGACCACGCCACCTCGGCCGGCACCCGGGTGCAGATCTGGGCCTGCAGCGGCGGCGCGAACCAGCAGTGGCGGGTGAACGCCGACGGCACGGTCGTCGGCGTCGAGTCCGGCCTGTGCCTGGACGTCACCGGCGGGGCCACCGCCAACGGCACCGCCGTGGAGCTGTGGACCTGCAACGGCCGCGCCAACCAGCAGTGGACCGGCCTGTCCGGCAGCACCCCGACCACTCCCCCGCCGACCGGCACCAGCTGCCCGCTCCCGTCGACCTACCGGTGGAGCTCCACCGGCGCGCTGGCGCAGCCGGCCAACGGCTGGGCCGCGGTGAAGGACTTCACCAACGTCGTCTACAACGGCAAGCACCTGGTGTACGCCTCGAACGTGAACGGCTCCTCGTACGGCTCGATGGCGTTCGCGCCGTTCACCAACTGGTCCGACATGGCCTCGGCCGCCCAGACCGGGATGGGCCAGTCGGCGGTCGCGCCGACGCTGTTCTACTTCGCGCCGAAGAACATCTGGATCCTGGCCTACCAGTGGGGCGCCTGGCCGTTCATCTACCGCACCTCCAGCGACCCGACCAACCCCAGCGGCTGGTCGGCGCCGCAGCCGCTGTTCACCGGCAGCATCCCGAACTCCGGCACCGGTCCGATCGACCAGACGCTGATCGCCGACGACCAGAACATGTACCTGTTCTTCGCCGGTGACAACGGCAGCATCTACCGGGCGAGCATGCCGATCGGCAACTTCCCGGGCAGCTTCGGCTCCTCGTACACCACCGTGCTGACCGACACCGCGAAGAACCTGTTCGAGGCCCCGCAGGTCTACAAGGTCAAGGGCCAGAACCAGTACCTGATGATCGTCGAGGCCCGGGGCGCCACCGAGCAGCGCTACTTCCGCTCCTTCACCGCCACCAGCCTGAACGGTGCCTGGACCCCGCAGGCCGCCACCGAGTCCAACCCCTTCGCGGGCAAGGCCAACAGCGGCGCGGGCTGGACCAACGACATCAGCCACGGCGACCTGGTCCGCAACAACCCGGACCAGACCATGACCGTCGACCCCTGCAACCTGCAGCTCCTCTACCAGGGCAAGTCCCCGAACGCGTCGGGCACGTACGACCAGCTGCCCTGGCGTCCGGGCGTGCTGACCCTGCAGCGCTGACCCGTCCCGCCCCCGCACGCACCGGGCCCCGGCCGTCCATCGGCCGGGGCCCTTCCGCGTGCGGTGCCGGGACCAGTCGCGCGGGGTGAGGTGGAGGACGATGTACTCGTACGCCTGGGAGTTCGGGTCGGTGACGGTGGACTTGACGGTCTTGCCGTCACGGGTCCGCTTGCCGCCGGAGGAGGTGGCGGGGAGGGCGTCGTCGGTCGCGTACGGCCGCCGGCGCGTGGTGGCCCGAGCAGGCCGGTTCCCTGGTCCGCAACGCCGGTCCGGCACTGGCCTTCGACACCGCCCGGCACTGACCGGCCCCCACCGGTGCGGCCGGGCGGCTACCGTCCGGAGAGCCGGGCGAGGGTCTCCAGCGGGCGGGCGAGCACCTCGGAGAAGGCCAGTTCGGCGGCGCCGATCAGCACGGTGTCGTCGCCGAGTTCGCTGACCCGCAGGCGCAGCCGCTCCCGGACGGCGGCGAGGGCGTTGGTGTTGATCCGGCTGCGCACCTGGGCGGCCGAGCCGAGGAAGACGTCCCGGAGGGTGCCGCCGAGGACGACCAGTTCCGGGTCGAGGAGGTTGGCCAGGTTCGCGATGCCGATGCCGAGCCAGTCGCCGACCCGGTGCAGGGCGGCGCGCGCGGTGACGTCCCCGAGGTCGGCGGCGGCCACCACGGACCGGACGGCCTTGGCGCCGGTGTCCCGGCCGTCCCGGCCGGCGGCCTCCAGCAGGGCCCGCTCGCCGGCCTCGGCCTCCAGGCAGCCCCGGGCTCCGCAGCCGCACGGCCGTCCCTGGTGCGGGTTGACGGTCATGTGGCCGATCTCGCCGGCGTACCCGCGTTCCCCGCGCAGGAGTTCGCCGGCGGTGATCACCCCGGCGCCGATCCCGATCTCACCGTGCAGGTAGACGAGGTTGCGGCTGCCGCGGCCGGTGCCCCGGCGGTGTTCGGCGAGCGCGCCGAGGTTGGCCTCGTTCGCGACCAGGACCGGCACCTGGGGGCGGAGCCGCCCGGCGAGCGCGTCGGTGAGCGCCCCGGCGAGGTCGACGCCCTTCCAGCCCGTGTTGGGGGTGAGGCCGATCAGGCCGTCGGGGTGGCGGACCAGGCCGCGGACCGCCGCGGCCACGCCGACGCAGGTGCTGCCGTCGGGGGTGCGGGCCAGCATCTCGCGGGCGGACCCGGCGAGCAGGGCGGCCACCCGGGCGGGGTCCTGCGGCGGCCCGTCGGGCCACGGGTGCGCGCGGCGGTCCAGGAAGGCGCCGCCGAGTCCGACCAGGGCGGCGGAGAGCCGTTCGACGCCGACGTCCAGCGCGAGGACGTGCGCGCGGGCGGGTTCCGGGCTGACGACCAGGGAGGGCCGGCCGGCCCGGCCGGTCTCCTGCGGGAGTTCCTCCCGGACGAGGCCCGCGGCCGCCAGGTCGCCGACCAGGCCCAGGATGGTGCTGCGGTTGAGGCCGAGCCCGGCCGCCAGGACGGCCCGCGAGGTCGGCCCCTCGTAGTGGACGTGGCGCAGCAGCGCGCCCAGGTTGTGCTGGCGGACCTCTTCCTGGGAAGGACCGGCTCTCATCGCGGGTGACCCTCATCGTCGGGCGGTGCGGCGGCGGGACATGGCGTCCACACCGGCGGCCACCAGCAGAACCGATCCCGTGACAGCGTACTTGACGCCGGAGCTGTACCCCATCAGTCCCATGCCGTTCTGGATCACCGCGACGACCAGGCCGCCGAGCACCGCGTCGACCACCCGGCCGCGGCCGCCGAACAGGCTGGTGCCGCCGATGACGGCGCTGCCGACGGCGAGCAGCAGGACGTTGCTGCCACCGGTGTTGGGGTCGACCGAGTTGCCCCGGGAGGCGGCGATGACACCGCCGACGGCGGCCAGGCAGGAGCAGATGACGAAGGCGGCGGTGCGGATGAAGGCGACGTTGATGCCGGCCCGGCGGGCGGCCTCGGGGCTGCCGCCGACGGCGTACACGTGCAGGCCGAAGTTGGTGCGCTGCAGGGTGAAGGTGCCGAGCAGCAGCAGGGCGCCGATCACCGGCACCACCAGCGGGACGCCCTTGAGCGAGCCGACCAAAACGTTGCGGCTGCGTTCCTGGTTGAGCAGGGCCACGGCGGTGGCGCCGAGCACGACGACGGCCCCGATCCGGATGGCGAGCAGCGCCGCGGGGGTCCCGGCCAGGCCGCGGCCGCGCCGGTCGCGGCTGCGGCGCACCTGGAGGACCGCGTAGCCGGTGGCGCAGACCGCCAGCAGCGCCCAGCCGAGGGCGGGGCTGAGGTTGTCGTTGGCGATGGCCAGGACGGTCGGGTCCTTGATCGAGACGTTGGTGCCCTCCTTCAGCAGGATCAGCACGACGCCCTGGAAGCCGAGGAACGCGGCCAGCGTCACCACGAAGGACGGGATGCCGACCTTGGCGACGAGGGTGCCGAGCAGCAGCCCGATGACGGCGCCGGTCAGCACGGCCGCGGCCACCGCGGCGTACCAGGGCCAGCCGTGGTCGGTCAGCAGGATGGCCAGGACGGCGGCGCAGACGCCGCTGGCGTAGCCGGCCGACAGGTCGATCTCGCCGAGCAGCAGGACGAAGACCAGGCCCATCGCGATGGCGATGCTGCCGGCGCTCTGGGTGAGCAGGTTGGCGAAGTTGAGGTCGGACAGGAAGACCGGGCGCAGCAGCGCGAAGAACGCGCACAGCACGACCAGGCCGGCCACGGCGGGCAGCGAGCCGAGTTCGCCGGCGCGGACCCGGTCGAGGTAGCCGCGGCCGAGTTCCGCCAGGCCGGCGCCGGCCGGGTCGGGTCCGGTCGGCCGCCCGGGCCTGTCCGAGCGGTCGGACTTCTTGGACTTCCCGGACCGCTCGGGCCGCTCGGGCCGCTCGGGCTGCTCGGGGGCGAGGGCGGTCATGCGGCGGCTCCCTGGGGGGTCTGCGGGCCGAGGTCGCCGCTGCGGCCCGAGGTGATCAGTTCGACGACCTGGGCGTGCGTCACGTCGGTGGCCTTGACCTGGGCGGCCGTGCGGCCGAGGTAGAGCGCGGCGATCCGGTCGGAGACCGCGAAGACGTCGTTCATGTTGTGCGAGATGAGCACGACGGCCAGGCCGTTGTCGGCGAGTCGGCGGACGAGTTCGAGGACCTGGGCGGTCTGGGCGACGCCGAGGGCGGCGGTGGGCTCGTCGAGGACGACCAGCTTGCTGTTCCACAGCACCGCCTTGGCGATGGCGACGGTCTGGCGCTGGCCGCCGGAGAGGCTGGAGACCTTCTGGCGCAGGGACTTGACGGTGCGCACGGAGAGGCTGCGGAGCGTGGCGGCGGCCATCTCCTCCATGGTGGCGTCGTCGAGGACCAGGCCTCGGCGCTTCTCCCGTCCGAGGAACATGTTCTGGACGATGTCGAGGTTGTCGCACAGCGCGAGGTCCTGGTAGACGATCTCCACGCCGAGCGCGGCCGCGTCGCGGGGGCTGTGCACCTGGACCGGCCGGCCCTCGAAGAGGTAGTCGCCCGCGTCGATGGGGTGGATGCCGCCGATGCACTTGACCAGCGTCGACTTGCCCGCGCCGTTGTCGCCGACGAGGGCGGTCACCTCCCCAGCGCGGGCGCTGAGCGCGACGTCGTGCAGGACTTGGACGGGGCCGAAGGCCTTGTCGATCCCGCGCAGTTCGAGGACCGGTGTCTCTGTCATGGATGGGGCTCCTGGGGGGATGGGCGGGGCGGGCCCCGGCGCGGCGGCCGGGGCCCGCGGGGTGCGGCCGGGCGCGGACGGGGCTACTTGATCCCGGCCTTGGTGCACAGCGCCTCGTACTCGGCGGCGCACAGCTGCTCCCGGGTGACGTAGCCGTCCGCGACGACCTTCTGGACGCTGTCCTTGAAGATCGCCTCGGGCTCCAGCAGCACCGACGGGACGTCCCGGTTGCCGGTCGGGTCGTGCACGGTCGCGCCGGGCTGGCTCTTCTTGCCGTTGGCCAGGTCGACCGCGAGGGCGGCGGCCGCGTCGGCCTCCTTCTTCACCGCCTTGTAGACGGTCATGCACTGGTCGCCCGCCAGGATGTTCTGCAGGCCCTGGACGGTGGCGTCCTGGCCGGTGATCGGGACCTGCCCGTTGCGGTGGTTCTTGCGCAGCACGGCGATGGCGGAGTTGGCCAGGCCGTCGTTGGCCGCGAGCACTCCGGCGACGTCCGGGCGGCTGGTGTACATCTGCTCGAAGATGGTCTGGGCCTGGGCGTTGTCCCAGTCGGGCACCGACTGGTTGGGGCCCTTGACGTACTCGCCGGAGGCGTACAGCGGGTCCAGCACGCCGTTGTAGCCGTTGGCGAACAGGGTGGCGTTGTTGTCGGTCGGGGAGCCGTTGAGCTCGGCGACGACGGGGTTCTTGGCGCCCCCGTCGGCCAGGCACTTCACCAGGCCCTGGCCCTGGAGCTTGCCGACCTGGGTGTTGTCGAAGCTGACGTAGTACTGGGCGGAGCCGCCGAGGGTGAGCCGGTCGTAGTCGATGGTGGCCACGCCCTGGGACTTGGCCTTGTCGAGGACGGCCTTGCCGGTGCCGCTGTCCAGGTTGACGATGACCAGCACGTTCACGCCACTGGTGATCATCTGGTCGGCGATGGTCTGGAAGGCCTGCTTGTCGCCCTCGGCGTTCTGGATGTCGTAGTCCACGCCGGCGGCCTTGAAGGCGGCCGCGAGGTAGGTGCGGTCGGCGGTCTCCCAGCGGACGGACGACTTGCTGTCCGGCAGGATCACGCCGATCTTCGGCTTCTTGCCGCCGGCCGAGGCGCCGTCGGAGCCCGTGGAGGAGCAGGCGGTGGCCGAGCCGAGCAGGGTCGCCGTCAGGGCGGCGGTGGCGAACAGGAGCCCCTTGCGCATGGGCAGGGTCCTTTCGGGGCGTGTCCGGAGCGGGCCGGACGTGCGTGGCTGGGGGGTGGGGAAGGGCGCGGGAACGGGGCGGGGAAGCAGCCCCGGCGCGGTTTGTTGCCCGCCACAACATACGGTCTGGGGAGGGGGCCGCCAAGCCCTCCCGTCCACGTCCGCGGGTAACGATCACATCACCGGCCGACCACCGTCCGGAGTCGGGCAACGAGGTCAACTCGGCCTCCCGGCGCGGGAAATGGAACGCGGCGCCGACCCGTCGGCGGCAAGGGGCACCCCTCCCCGGGGCGACAGGGGAAGGGTGCGGACGGGCCGCCGTCGGGCCGGCGCCGCTCGCACCCGCCGCGGACGGTGTGCGCTGGGGGAGCGGATCCGTCGGCGGCGGGCCCCGGCCCGCTGCCTCACCCTCAGGAGGACGGACCGGGGGTCACCGGCGCCGCGCGCCAGGACAGGGGCGCGCCGACACCGAAATGTTAGCGCTCACAAAACCACTGTCAAGATCCCGACCGCACCGGCGGGCGGGCGGCTTCGTCCGGGCCCCCGCCCGTCGGCCCGGGCGCGTCGGCGACGGTCCATGGCCTCGTGCGGGGTTGGCCGTGGCCCGTGTGCCGTCGGCCCCTGGACCGTGCGCAGCGGGGAGGGCAGCGCGTGCACGGATCACCCCGGAGCGTGGGATCACCGGCCTGTCGCAGGCGGTGGTCGCCGATCCGGTGGCCGAGCCGGAGCCGGTCGACGGGGACCGGATCCCGGCCACGCCGCGCCACCCGCGACGTCCCGGCCCGCCGGTTCGGCCCGGACCGCTCCACCGCCACCTGCGCCGTCGGCAGCGCCCGGCGGGCCGCCGCCCTTCAAGGCGCCTGCCCGCACCCGTCGTTCACGTACCGCGCCCGCCACCGTCCGGGGCCGCGCCCGCGCAGCGCGTCCGCCGGGCCGTCAGTGGCGCTCCCGCGCGGCGCCGCGCCGAGCCCGTCAGGTCAGGACCGCGCTCGCGACCACGGTGAAGAGGTGGTCGGCGAACGGTGCGAACGATCCCTGGTCGCCGAGCCAGGCGAGGGCCGCGACGAGGGCGAACAGTTCCGCGCCGTCGAGGTCGGGCCGGGCCGCGCCGACCGCCTGGGCGCGGGCGAGGAGCCGGGTGCCCGCCGCGCGCGTGGTAACGCAGGAGGCGTGGAGCGCGGAGTCGGCGTCCTCGATGGCGGCCGCCATCAGCTCGATGACGCCCCGGTACTCGCGGGCGACCGCGACGCAGTCGTGCAGCCAGGCGACGAGGGCGTCCTCGGGCGGGTCCGCGGCCTCGAGTTCGGCCGCCCGCTGCGCCAGCGCGTCGAAGCTCTCCCGCAGCAGGGCGTCGAGCAGCGCCTCCCGGGTCGGAAAGTGCCGGTAGAGCGTGGGGAGGGCGACGTCGGCCCTCCGGGCGATGTCGCGCAGGGACGCGTCGGCCCCCTGCTCGGCGACGGCCACGCGCGCCACGGCGAGCAGGTGGTCGCGGTTCTTCCGGGCGTCGGCTCGCACGGGTCCTCCTTTGACATGCGTAGCAGTGCTACTTATATTCGTACCACTGCTACGGATATGCGTAGCGGTGCTACGCCTAGCCTATCCCGCCTGCGGGAAGAGGGAGGACCTCCATGTCGGCGAAGACGATGAGGGCGATCCGGCTGCACGAGTTCGGCGGCCCCGAGGTGCTGCGCTGGGACGAGGTTCCGGTCCCCCGGCCGCGGCCGGACGAGGTGCTGATCCGGGTGCACGCCATCGGCCTCAACCCCCCGGACTGGTACCTGCGCGACGGGATGCCCGGCATCCCTCCCGAACTGAGGCCGCCCGTGGCCCTCCCCGCCGTCCCGGGGTCGGACGTGTCGGGCGTGGTCGCGGCGGTCGGGGCCGACGTGGCGGACTTCTCGGTCGGCGACGAGGTCTTCGGCATGCTCCGCTTCCCGGGCTTCGGCGGCCGCGCGTACGCCGAGTACGTGACGGCGCCCGCCGTCGACCTCGCGCACAAACCGGCCGGCGTCGAGCACGCGCACGCCGCGGGGGCGGCCATGTCGGGGCTCACCGCGTGGCAGTACCTGGTGGAACTCGGGCACGACCACCCGAACCCGCTCCAGGAGGAGCAGCACCGCCCCCGGCCGCTGGAGGCCGGAATGACGGTGCTGGTCAACGGCGCGGCCGGCGGCGTGGGCCACCTGGGGCTGCAGCTCGCCAAGTGGAGGGGCGCGCGGGTGATCGCGGTCGCCTCGGGCCCGCACGAGCGGTTCTTGCGCGAGCTCGGCGCCGACGAGTTCGTCGACTACACCAGGGTCCGGCCCGAAGAGGCCGTCCGCGGTGTCGACCTGGTGCTCGACACCGTCGGCGGGCCCGGGAGCGGTCGCTTCCTGCGGACGCTCAAGCCCGGCGGCGCCCTGTACTACGTCTTCTTCGCCTCCTACGACCCGGCGGAGGTCGCCCGGCTGGGCGTCACCACCTCGGGCACCCAGGTGCGTTCGAACGGCCGGCAGCTCGCGGAGCTCGGCCGCCTGCTCGGCACGGGCGCGCTCCGCGTCGCCGTCGACAGCACCTTCCCGCTCGCGAACGCCCGCGAGGCGCACGAGCGGGCGGCCCGGGGACACCTCCGGGGCAAGATCGTGCTCACCGCCGCGTGAGGGACACCCGCCCGTGAACACCACGACGGGAAGCGCGTCCCCCGCACCGACAGGAGCACCTCGACGACCACCGCGAACCCGGGCAGGAGCCCCGCCATGACGAGGAGTCCCCGTCCGGATCCTCTTCCGACAGCTCGTGACGACGCATCACGCCGACGTGTTCCCAGCCCTTGATCAACTCTGGGGACGGACGCTAGAGCGCGACCAGGCCGGCGAAGCCGACGACTGCCCAGAGCAGGAGGAGCAGGGCCCACGGGGAGGTGCTGCCGAGCAGGCCCAGGAGGGGAGGGCCCGCCCAGAGCGGGAGCCAGACCAGGGCCAACGCCGTCCGTCCCGGACCGGCCCGCCTCAGCGTGGCCACCGTGAGCACGGTCCCCGAGGTCACCACCAGCAGGGCCAGGACCCGGAGCGCGGTGAAGGGCGCCCTGATCCGGTACGAGTGGCCGGTGTGTTCGAGCCGGGCGGCTTCGCCCTTCCAGGACGTGACGTCCACGGTGTCGCCGGTTCGGACCGACGCGTAGAACGCGCCGTCGACCTGGTAGTCCGTCCGGGCCGTTGCCCGGGAGACCGTCAGCGTCCAGGTGTCGCTGTCGTCGGAGGAGACGGCGGGGGTGTACCTCCGGTCCGTGACCAGGCCGCGCTCCGTCACGACGCAGTCGGCCTCCCGGGCGGCTCCGGCGGTGAGCGCGGGCGGGCACGGTGGGGCGGTCAGATCGCCGACCGCCTCGCTCCGCAGGGCGAGGCCCCAGGCGAGCCCGGCCAGCACGACCGCCAGACCGCACAGGACGATCACCACCCGGGCCCGTCCGCTCCACCGCGACGACCGGCGCCACGGGCGGCGGGGGCGCCGCGGTCGCTCCGGCACGGTCCTGACGGGCCGGGGGCGCCCGGCCGGCCGGGGCACCTGCCGGGACGGGGGCGTCGGCCGAGGCGGGGGCGGGGCGGTCATCGCGACGGCTTCCGTCGGCGCGGCCGCGGGGCCGGGACCCCGGTGTCCTCCGGGGCCCGCTGGACGGCGCCGAGCGCTCCGGCATCGGACGGCCGCATCCGCGTACTGGTCAACTCGCCCTCCTCCCGGGCCTGTTGTTCCACCACCGCGCATCATGGCAGGAACCGGGCCGCCCCGGGAGGGGAGCGGCCCGGGAGCGCTTCGAGCAGCCGCCGGTCGGCCCCGGGCGGGGTCGGGCGGAGCCGCAGGCGCCCGGGGGGGTCGGGCTGCCGGTTACCGGTTCGGGCCCGCGCCCGGGGCGCCCGCTGGGCCCGGGCCCGAGGCGTCCGAGAACAGCGCGGCGGTGCTGCCGGCCGAGGGTCGCCGCCCGTCGGCGGTGCTCGTCCGGACCACCAGCTCCGGCCGGACGCTCAGGTGCGCGACCGGGGTGGCGGGTTCGTCGATCAGCCGCAGCAGCAGGGCGATCCCCTCCCGGCCGACGGCGGTGAAGTCCTGCCGGACGGTGGTCAGCGGGGGCGTGAGGTAGGCGCCCTCGGGGAGGTCGTCGAAGCCCGCCACCGCCACGTCCTGGGGGATCCGCACCCCGGCCTCGTGCAGCGCCCGGATGACGCCGAGGGCCATGTGGTCGTTGGCGGCGAACACCGCCGTCGGCCGGGAGGCGGCGCCCCGGCGGAAGGCCCGGGCGACCTCGCGGCCCGCCGCGTGGCCGGAGGCCGGGCTCCAGTCGCCCGCCAGGTGGGCCGGCACCGGCAGTCCGGCGGCCTCCAGCGCGGTGCGCCAGCCCCGCAGCCGCCCCTCCGCCTCGATCCACTCGCCGGGTCCGGCGACGTGCCAGATCCGGGTGTGGCCCAGCGCGACCAGGTGCTCGGTGACCAGCCGGGCCCCGCCGACCTGGTCGACGGCCACGCCCGGCAGGTCGAGGTCGTGCCCGCCCTCGACCGTCACGACCGGGAACGGCTGGGGCAGTCGGGCCAGCGCCGCGACGGTGTGCCGGTGCGGCGTCATCACCACCGCGCCGTCCACGCCCCAACTGCCGAGCCGTTCCAGGGCCTTGGCCAGCGCGTGCTCGGTCAGCTCCTCCAGGCCCACCGACGCCACCAGGTAGTCCTCGCGCCGCGCGGCCCGTTCCAGGCCCGCCAGGATGCTGGCCGGGCCGAACAGGGTGGTGTTCGCGGCGACCACCCCGATCGTCCGGCTGCGCCGGGTCACCAGCGTCCGGGCCGCCGAGTTCGGCCGGTAGCCCAGCTCGGCGATCGCGCTCAGCACCCGTTCCCGGGTGGCCTCGCGGACGTTGGGGTGGTCGCTGAGCACCCGGGAGACCGTCTGGTGCGACACTCCGGCCACCTGGGCGACGTCCGCCATCGTCGGCGGGCGCCGCTCGTCGGTCTCGTCCATCGCTCTCCCGTCCCGCCCGGCCCGGCCGGACACTACCCCGGTGTCCACCCTAGTGGCCGCCACCGGCTGTCAGGCACCCTACCGGCGCGCGCCCGACGCCGTGTCAGGGGTTGCGGGTCCGGAACGCGGCCGCCGGCCGGACGCGGGTGCGTCCGGCCGGCGGGTCGTGCGGCCCGGCGTGCCCGGGCCGGGCCGGGCCTACGGGCGGTCGGTGACCGCCAGCGCGGCGCACTGGCCGGTGGCGGGCCGGGCGGTGTGGTTCACCGTTCCGCCGTCGACGGGGGCGGGGTCGTTCCCGGTGCAGCCCAGCGTGCCGTCGACGCTGTTGCCGGCGAGCAGCGGGGCGCCGCCGGTGTTGCCGGTGAGGGTGAGCGCCCTGGCGAAGGCGTTGCCGACCAGGCTGATCCGGCCGGTGGTGCCGGAGAGCGTGGCGTTCGCGGCGAAGGTGCTGCCCTCGGCCACCACGGTGTCGCCCCGGTGGACGTTCAGCGGTCCGCGGACCAGGCTGTCGACCACGACCAGGACGGCCGTGTCGTCGACCACCGTGACGGTGCCGAGTTCGGCGTCCTCGACGCAGGTCGTGCCGGCGGTGACGACGAGGGCGGCGCGCTGCCGCCCGGTGACGGTGCGGGTGCAGGTCGGCACCACGTCCACGGTCGCGGTGCCGGTCGCGCTGCGGTTGCCGGACCGGTCGGTGGCCCGGTAGGCGACGGTGTGCCGGCCGGGCGCGTCGACGGTGACCGGGCCCGGGTAGGGGCGCCAGTCGCCGCCGTCCAGGGCGTACTCCAGCGGGCCGGGGCCGGAGCCGGTGTCCGCGCCGGTCAGGGTGAGGGTCGCGGAGCCCTCGTACAGGTGGCCCAGGGTGGGGGCGGACAGCCGGGCGGTGACGGTGGGGGCGGTGCCGTCCCGGCGGACGGTGAGGTGGGCCTCCTCGCTGGTGTTGCCCGCGGTGTCGGTGGCCCGGTAGCCGAACCCGGTGGTGCCCTCCGGCAGGTCGACCGGGGTGCGGTAGGGCTGCCAGGGGCCGTCGCCGAGGCGGTACTCGACGCCCGCCACCCCGGAGTCGTCGGTGGCGGACAGCTCGACGGCCACCGGTCCGGTGAACCAGCCGTCCCGGCCGTCGGGCGCGGCGGGGGTGGTGCGCGCGGTGACGGCGGGGGCGGTGCGGTCGAAGCCGAACCGCCAGTCGTCGACGTCGAAGAGCCCGCCGGTGCCGGTGCCCCGGGCGACGAAGAAGACGTCGTGCGTGCCGGTCACCCGGGGGGACAGGTCGGTGCGGACCTCGGTCCAGCCGCCGGCGGCGGAGCCGGGGACGGTCAGCGTGCCGACCAGGGTGCCGGTGGCGTCGGGGTGGTCGAGGCGGACCTCGATCCGGCCGCCGGCCTTCGGCAGCACGTCGGCGGCGAGGGTGGCGGCGCCGTCCGGGCCGAAGTCGACGCCCGCCAGCGCGGTCCACTCGCCGTCGTCGACGTTGGTGAGCTTCTGCTCGCCGCCGCTCTCGGCGCCGACCGGCAGCACCCGGATGCCGGAGGCGGGGTCGTAGGCGTCCTGGATGCCGGAGTCCCAGGCGATCGTCTCGGCCTCGATCCGCCGGTGCGGGTCGAGCGCGCCCTGCTGGGACGGGCCCCGGTAGGTGCCGGTGATCGGGGCGATGCTGCCGTCCGCATTGACCGTCACCCGGTCGATGTGGGTGGAGCGGTAGCCGCGGGGCTTGTCGAGGGAGCCGCCGGCGACCAGTGCCGTCTGCACGGTCTGGGCGTGGTAGGTGATGTACGTGGCGCCCTTGAACTCGAACAGGGCGTGGTGGTTGTTGCCGCCCGCGCCGAAGAAGGAGCCGGGGTTGGCGAAGATCTGGCCCTGGTAGGTGAAGGGGCCCGTCGGGCTGTCCGACACCATGTAGGCGATGTTGCCGTAGCCGATGCTCTGGCCGTCGATCGTGGCGGAGTGGCTGAAGTTGGTGCAGTAGCTGTAGTAGTACTTGCCGTTGATCTTGTTGATCCCGGAGTCCTCGAACACCGCGGGGGCATCGATGGTGACGGCCGGGCCGACCGTGCTGACCATGTCGTCGCCGAGCCTGATCACCCGGGTGCTGCGCGGGTGGTCGGTGCCGCCGGTGGGCACGCCGCCGCCGAAGTAGAGGTAGGCGGAGCCGTCGTCGTCGACCAGGACGGCCGGGTCGAACATCCAGACCACGCCCGCCGTGCCGGGCGTCGCGCCGCTGACCAGCGCCCTGCCGATCGGGTCGGTCCACGGGCCGACGGGCGAGTCGGCGGTCAGCACGCCGATGCCGCCGCCGCTGTTGGCGAAGTACAGGAAGAACTTCTCCTTCCCGCCGACCGTCTTGTGCGCGGCCGCCGGGGCCCAGGAGTTGGCGGCCCACTTCGCGGCGCCGGCCGCGCCGGCCACCTTGACCTGGCCCTCGTTGGTCCAGTTGACCAGGTCGGCGGAGGAGATGACGGTGAGCGTCTTGATCTGCCCGTAGCCGTTGTCCTTGATGCCGCCGGCGGCGTCGTGCTCGTACGACTGGACGACGTCGCCGTTGGCGTCGTACGTCGACCCGTCCGAGGTCAGGTACTCGTACACGCGCCCGTCGTAGACCATCGCCCAGGGGTCGGCCCCGTACTGGTAGTCCATCAGGGGGTTGGCGTTGCCGACGGTCTTGGCCGGCGCGGCGTGGCCGACCGGGCGGGTCGGGCCGGCGTCCGTCTCGGTCAGGGAGACGTCGTCGGCCTTGAAGTCCATCAGGTTGGCGTCCGGGGCGCTCGCCGGGTCCTGGACCCAGGGCGTCTCGACGAAGAGCCGGGCGGTGCCGACGTCCTGTCCGGCCGGGACGGTGAAGGTGCCCTGGACGAGTCCCCACTGGCCGCGGGGCACCGTCGCGGTGCCGAGGTTGGTGTAGGTGGCGCCGCCGTAGTGCATGGTGACGAAGAACTGCTTGGCCGCCGGGGCGGCGGGGTTCTCGTACTTCACCCGCGCGGTGACGGTGTAGCTGTGGCCGGCCCGCACCTTGCCGGAGAGGTCCTGCAGCGGTCCGGAGCCGGTGGTCCTGCGGCCGGTGACGAGCACGGCGGCGGAGCCGGAGTAGGCGTCGGGGGTGAGCGACAGCGCGGCGCCGTCGGTCGGGTTCCCCTGGTTGGCGGACCAGCCGGCGAGGCCGTCCTCGAAGCCGCCGTTGACGATGATCTCGGGGGCGGCGGCCCGGGCGGGGGCCGCCGCGACGACCAGGCCGGGGGCCAGCAGGGCGGCGGCGGCCGCGGCGGCCGCGGCTCTCCGCCGGGCGGCTCGTCGGGTGGGGCTGAGCCAGCGTCTGTACATGAACGTCCTCTGCGGATCGGGGGGTCCGGGCGTGCGGGCACGCCCGGAGCGGGTGGGGTCCGGGCGGACCGCCCCCGTTCGAACCGGCTCGCCCGGGCGTTGCGGAGCCCCCTCCCCCGGGCGTGCCGCGGGCGGACGCCGTGGCGGCGGCCCGGGCGGCAGGCAGGGGGAAGGAAGGGCTCCTCATATTGTTAGCGCTAACAAAGCCTGTCAAGCTCCCCGTCGGCACCGGTCCGCCGGCCGCCCCGGCCACCCCGGCGGCACCGAAACGATCGCCCTCCGATCCCCGCGTCGGCCGCCCCACCCGCACATCTCCCCCGAAAAGCCCCGCCGGCCTCCGGACTTCGAAATATTTCGAGATAAAGCTCCGGCAACAATTCGCAACTTTCGCGAGATATTTCGGAAACAAGTCATTGACGGCGCTCCGTGCCGCGCCCATACTCTCCAGCTATCGAGCCGCCCGTGGCGACCACTCCCACACCGCTCCGGCCGCCGCGTCCGTCACCGCACGCGACCGGGCCCGGAAGCGGGGGCAGCGGTGCTCCACACCACCCGGCGCGCCTCCGCCACCTCGCGCGTTCCTCCCCGGATGCCCTCCGGCCCCCACGACAGAACAGGAAGTCCCACGATGACGAGAAAGACACGCCGCACGGCGGCCGCCGCGATCGCCCTGGGCGTCGCACTCGCCGTCACCGGCTGCGCCGGCGGCGACGGCGGCGGGAGCGGTGGCTCGTCCGACGGCAAGGTCACGCTGACCCTCTGGGAGAACGCGCAGCCCGGCGCGGGCGCCGAGTACTGGAAGGCCTCCGCCGCGGCATACGAGGCCCTGCACCCGAACGTCAAGATCAACATCCAGACGATCCAGAACGAGGACCTGGACGGGAAGCTGCAGACCGCGCTCAACTCCGGCTCCGCGCCGGACATCTTCCTGCAGCGCGGCGGCGGCAAGATGCAGGCCATGGTCCAGGCCGGCCAGGTCCAGGCGCTGGACCTCACCGACGCCGACAGGGCGAACGCGGGCGCGGCGGGCATCGCCGGCTACACGATCGACGGCAAGACCTACGCGATGCCGGTCGACACCCAGCCCGAGGGCATCTACTACAGCAAGGACCTGTTCCAGCAGGCCGGCATCACCGCGCCGCCCACCACCATGGGCGAACTCCAGGACGCCGTGGCGAAGTTGAAGGCGATCGGGGTCGCGCCGATCGCGGTCGGCGCCAAGGACGCCTGGCCGGCCGCGCACTGGTACTACAACTTCGCCCTGCGCGAGTGCAGCCAGGACACCCTGAAGAAGGCCGCCAAGTCGCTGAAGTTCGACGACCCGTGCTGGACCAAGGCCGGCGAGGACCTCGCCTCGTTCCTGAAGGTCGAGCCGTTCCAGCAGGGCTTCCTGACCACCTCCTCGCAGCAGGGCGCCGGTTCGTCCGCGGGCATGATCGCCAACCACAAGGCGGGCATGGAGCTGATGGGCAACTGGAACCCCGGCGTGATCGCCAGCCTGACCCCCGACCAGAAGCCGCTCCCCGACCTGGGCTGGTTCCCCTTCCCGGCCGTACCGGGCGGCCAGGGCGACCCGGCCGCCATCATGGGCGGCCTCGACGGGTTCTCGCTCTCCAAGAAGGCCCCGAAGGAGGCCCTCGACTTCCTGCGCTTCCTGGTCGGCACCGACCAGCAGAAGGCGTACGCCAAGGCCTTCGTCGCCATCCCGGTGAACAAGGAGGCCCAGGCGGGCGTCACCGAGCCCTACAACGTCTCGGCGCTGGAGGCGTTCAACAAGGCCCCCTACTCGGTGCTGTTCCTGGACACCGAGTACGGCCAGAACGTCGGCAACGCGATGAACACCGCCGTGGTGAACCTGCTCGCCGGCAAGGGCGGCGCGGCCGACATCGCCAAGGACACCAACGCCGCCGCCGCGAAGGGCTGAGTGCGCACACGATGAGCAACACCCTGGGTGCTGAGCCGGTCGACGGCCACCAGTCGCAGGGCACGCCCGGAGCCGGGAGCGCGGCCCCGTCCGCGCGCCCGGCTCCGCCGGCGGCGGCCGCCCGCCGCCGGCGCGGCCGTGCCAAGCTGCGGTTCGAGATCGCGGTGCTGTCCGGCCCGGCGATCCTGGTCTTCCTGGCGTTCGTGATCTTCCCGGTGGCGCTGGCCGCGTTCTACGGCTTCTACCGCTGGCACGGCTACGGGCCGCCGACCGACTGGGTCGGGCTGAACAACTACAAGCTGATCCTCACCGACCCGGCGTTCCAGCAGGTGCTGTGGCACACCGGGGTGATCCTGGTGCTCTCGCTGGCCGTCCAGGGCCCGCTGGCGATCGGCCTCGCGCTGCTGCTCAACCAGCGGATCCGCGGCCGCTCGGCCATCCGCATCCTGATCTTCGTGCCCTACGTGGTCTCCGAGGTCATCGTCGGCACCGGCTGGAGCCTGATGCTCCAGAGCAACGGCGCCCTCAACGACCTGCTGCGCCACGTCGGCCTGGGCTTCCTGCAGGCCGACTGGCTGGCCGACCCCGACCTGGCCATCTGGACGCTGCTGGGCATCATCTCGTGGAAGTACATCGGCTTCGCGGTGATCCTGATGCTCGCGGGCCTGCAGTCGATCCCCGAGGAGCTCTCCGAGGCGGCCCAGATCGACGGCGCCTCGTACTGGCAGATCCAGCGCCGCATCACGCTGCCGCTGCTGGGGCCGACCATCCGGATCTGGGCGTTCCTGTCGATCATCGGCTCGCTGCAGCTGTTCGACCTCGTCTACATCATCTGGGGCCCGTACGTGGCGGGCACCGCGGGCACCTCGACCATGGCGATCTACATGGTCGGCCAGGGCCGCAACGCGGGCAACTACGGCTACGGGAGCGCGATCGCGGTCGTGATGTTCCTGATCTCGCTCGTCGTCGCGCTGCTCTACCAGCGCTTCCTGCTGCGCCGCGACCTGCAGGGCGCCATCACCGAAGGAGCCTCCTGATGAGCGTGCGGACCGCCGACCGGCCGCAGAAGTGGGGCAACCCCTTCACCTACTTCGTCGCCCTGCTGTTCATCGGGGTCTGCGTCGCCCCCGTGCTGTACATCGTGCTCGGCGGGTTCCGCACCAACGCGCAGATCAGCACCAGCCCGGCCGGCCTGCCGGAGCCCTGGGTGGTGAGCAACTACCTGAACGTCCTGGAGTCCGTGACGTTCTGGGGCGAGTTCGCCAACTCCCTGGTGGTGGCGCTGGCCAGCACCGTCGGCACCGTGGTCCTCGGCCTGATGGTGAGCTTCGTGCTCGCCCGCTACGACTTCAGGTTCAAGGGGGCGATGTACTCGCTGTTCGCGGCCGGCCTGATGTTCCCGATGGTCATCGCGATCACCCCGCTGTACATCGTGGTCAAGGACCTCGGCCTGGTCGACAACCTGCTGGGCGTGATCGTCCCGCAGATCGCCTTCGGGCTGCCGACGACCGTGATCATCCTGGTGCCGTTCCTGCGGGCCATCCCGAAGGAGATCGAGGAGGCCGCCGCGATCGACGGCACCGGCCGGCTCGGGTTCTTCTTCCGGATGGTGGTCCCGCTGTCGCGCCCCGGCGTGGTGACGGTCGGCATCCTCGGGTACATCGGCAGCTGGAACAACTACGTGCTGCCGCTGTACGTGCTGAACTCGCAGGCCGACTTCACCCTGCCGCTGGGCGTCCAGGCGTTCTCCTCGCAGTACTCCGTGGACACCGCGAAGGTGCTCGCCTTCACCTCGCTCGCCATGCTGCCCGCGATGGCCTTCTTCGCCGCCTTCGAGAAGAAGATCGTCGGCGGCCTCACCGGTGCCGTGAAGGGCTGACCGCGCCCCGCCCCGCACCGACCCGCTGAAAGGACCCCCTCTTGCCCCGCGCCCACATCGAGCTCGACCGCCGGGCCGTCGTCGGCCCCGTCCGCCGCCGCACCTTCGGCTCGTTCGTCGAGCACCTCGGCCGCTGCGTGTACACCGGCATCTACGAGCCGGACCACCCGACCGCGAACGGGGACGGCTTCCGGACGGACGTCGTCGAGCTGGTGCGGGAACTCGGCACCACGACCGTCCGCTACCCCGGCGGGAACTTCGTCTCCGGTTTCCGCTGGGAGGACTCGGTCGGCCCGCGCGAGCGGCGCCCGGTGCGGCGCGACCTGTCCTGGCACTCGCTGGAGTCGAACCAGGTCGGCCTCGACGAGTTCGCCCGGTGGCTCAAGCTCACCGGCTCCGAACTGATGCTCGCCGTCAACGTCGCCACCCGCGGCATCCTGCCCGCCCTGGACCTGCTGGAGTACGCCAACCACCCGTCCGGCACGGCGCTCTCCGACCTGCGGATCGCCAACGGCACGCCGGAGCCGCACGACGTGCGCATGTGGTGCCTGGGCAACGAGATGGACGGGCCCTGGCAGACCGGCTTCATGACGGCCGACGACTACGGCAAGATCGCCGCCCGCACCGCCGCCGCGATGAAGGCCGCCGACCGGGACCTCGAACTCGTGGTCTGCGGCTCCTCCGGCTCCGGCATGCCGACCTTCGGCGACTGGGAGCGCACCGTCCTGGAGCACTGCTACGACCACGTCGACTACGTCTCCTGCCACGCCTACTACCAGGTGCACGACGGCGACCTCGGCTCCTTCCTGGCCTCGGCGCTCGACATGGAGTTCTTCATCGACACCGTGCTGGCGACCGCCGACCACGTCGGGCACAAGCGGCAGTCGAAGAAGCGGATGAACATCTCCTTCGACGAGTGGAACGTCTGGTACCTGGAGGAGCACAAGGCGTCCGACGAGGTCAACGACGAGTGGCGGCACGCCCCCCGGCAGCTGGAGGACGTCTACACGGTGGCCGACGCCGTGGTGGTCGGCAACCTGCTGATGACGCTGCTCAAGCGCAGCGACCGGGTCACCTCGGCCTCGCTGGCCCAGCTGGTCAACGTGATCGCGCCGATCATGACCGAGCCCGGCGGCCCGGCCTGGCGGCAGACCACCTTCCACCCGTTCGCGATCACCAGCCGGCTGGCCTCCGGCGAGGTGCTCCGGCCGGTGGTCGACTCGCCGACCTACCGGACGGCGCGGCACGGCGAGGCTCCCCTGGTCGACGCGGTCGCGACCGTCGACGAGGACCGGTCCGCGGTCTTCCTGGTCAACCGCGACCTGTCCGAGCCGGCCCGGGTCACCGTCGACGTCCGCGGCCTCGGCCCCGCCGCGTCGCGCGTCGTCGAGGCGCTCACCCTCGCCGACGCCGACCCGTACGCGAGGAACACGCTCCACGACCAGCTCCGGGTCGTCCCGACCGCGAACGCCGGCGCCGTCCTCGCCGACGGTGTGCTCACCGTCGAGCTGCCGCCGGTCTCCTGGACCGCCGTCGCCCTCGGCTGAACGACGACCGGCCGCCCTGCGAAAGGACCCGCCCCGTGCGGGCGTACGACAACCCCGTGATCAGCGGGTTCCACCCCGACCCCAGCGTCTGCCGGGTCGGTGACGACTACTACCTGGTCTGCTCCAGTTTCGAGTACGTCCCCGGGCTGCCGCTCTTCCACAGCCGGGACCTGGTGCACTGGCGCCAGCTCGGCAACGTGCTCGACCGCCCCGGGCAGCCGCCGCTGCCCGGCAGCACCGCCTCGCGCGGCCTGTACGCGGCGACGATCCGTCACCACGGCGGCCGGTTCTGGGTGGTGTGCACCAACGTCACCTCGGGCGGCACCTTCGTGGTCAGCGCGGAGCGGCCCGAGGGCCCCTGGTCGGACCCGGTCCGGATCGACCTGCCCGGGATCGACCCGGACCTGGCCTGGGAGGAGGACGGCACCTGCTGGGCCGCCTCCACCGCGCCCGGCATCCACCTCTCCCGGATCGACCCGGTCACCGGCGAGGTGCTGGAGGGGCCCTTCCCCACCTGGTCCGGCACCGGCCTCACGTGGCCCGAGGCCCCGCACCTGTACCGGATCGGCGCCTGGTGGTACCTGCTGATCGCCGAGGGCGGCACCGAACGCGGCCACGCCGTCTCCGTCGCCCGCGCCCGCTCCCCGCGCGGCCCCTGGGAGGGCGCGCCGCACAACCCCGTGCTCTCCCACGCCGGCACCGACCGGCCGGTCCAGAGCACCGGCCACGGCGACCTGGTCACCGCGCCCGACGGCAGCTGGTGGATGGTGCTGCTCGGCACCCGGCCCCGCGGCTTCAGCCCCAACTTCCACGTGCTCGGCCGGGAGACCTTCCTCACCCCCGTGACCTGGGACGAGGACGGCTGGCCGGTGGTCGCGCCCGTGGCGGAACGCGGCCCCGCGCCCGGCGGCGCCTGGCACCCCTTCCCCGCCCCGCCCGCCCGCGACGACTTCGACGCCCCCGTGCTCGCCCCGCACTGGATCTCCCCGCACGCCCGCCCCGACGGCTCCTGGTCGCTGACCGAGCCCCCCGGCCGGCTCACCCTCACCGCCACCGGCCCCACCCTCGACCGCCCCGGCCACACCTTCGTCGGCCGCCGCCAGCAGCACCACGACTGCCGCGCCTCGGTCCGGCTCGACCCGGGCACCGGACGGGGCGGCCTGAGCGTGCGCCTGGACGAGGCGCACCACTACGACCTGGAGGCCGGGGCGGGCGAGGTCCGGGTCGTCGCCCGGATCGGCCCGCTGCGCCAGGTGCTGGCCACCCGGCCGGTGCCGCCGGGCCCGCTCACCCTCACCCTGACGGTCCGCACCACCGACCTGGTGCCCGCCTCCCCCGAACTCGCCGGCACCGAGCCCTTCGGCCCCGACACCCTCGCCTACTGGCTCGGCGACCCCGACGCCCCGGGCGCGCGGCCGCTGGCCGAACTGGACGGGCGCTACCTCTCCACCGAGGTCGCCGCCGGCTTCACCGGACGCGTCATCGGCATGTACGCCACCGAGGGCGCCGTCGCCTTCGACTGGTTCGAGTACCGCCCGGCCGCCTGACCGGCCTGGCCGGCGGGGCTCACGGCGCGGTGGTCCGGGCCGGGGTGGTCGGACGGCGGCCGGTGGTGACCCGCAGGAGGGCCTCCAGGATGCCGGTGCTCTCGGCGGCGGACAGCGCGACCGGGTGCGGGAGCCCGGGCGGGCTGCAGGCGATCTCCAGCAGGACGCGGGCCGCGTCGGCCAGCGCGGCGGCGGCGTGCTCGGCGCGCTCGACGGGGTCGGAGTCGGCGAGCAGGCCTAGCGCGGCGGCGGTGCGGCGCCGTTCGCGGCGGGCCTCGTAGGCGCGCTGCCGGCAGGTCTGGCCGCAGTACTTGGGGCGGGTGCCCCGCTTGCCGGCCGCGGGGGCGGGCTTCCCGCACCAGACGCAGGGGTGCGCGTCCGTCCGGGCGTCGGGGGTGGTGGCGGCGTCGTCCATGCCCTGTTCCAACGCCCGGCGGTCGGGGGCGGGGGCGGCGGCGGGACCGGTTCACCCGAACAGGTGGCGGGTCGTGCGCGCCCCGTGCGCCCTTCCGCCGGGCCCGGCCGTTCCCTACCGTGGTGCCGTGGACAGAGTCCGGGTGGACCGTTCGGACCCCGACGCGGTCGTGCTGGTGCTCCGCGAGGGGGCCGGGCCGCTGCGTTCCGCCGCCCGGCGCTGGCCCCGGGAGGCGCCCTGGTCGCTGCTGGTCGGCGCCCTGCTCGGCCTCCCGGCCGCCGCGGTCCTCCTGCTGGTCGTCGGCGTGGAGCCCGAGCCGCTCTGGGCCGTGGTCGGGGCCACGGCCGCGCTCGGCCTGCTGGTCGGCACCTGCGCGGTCCTGCACGCGGCCTTCCGGGACGTGCGGCAGCTGCGGTTCTCCCCCGCCGCCGCCCCGGACACCCTGACCGTCGTCCGCGGCTCCCGCGCCGACCGGCCCAGGCCGCTCGCGGACGTCCGGCAGGTCTGGATCGAACACACCGTCACCGAGGCGTCCGAGGACGGCTCGACCGTCGCGACCAGGACCGTCCTGCACGTGCTGCCGACCGACGGACGACTGCTGCGGCCCGCCGTGCTGCCGCCGGCGACCGACCCCGCGGCCCTGCTCCGGGAGCTGGAACGGATCCTCGCCCCGGCCGCCGTCCAGGTCGACCTGGTGCGCCGGCGCCGCGTGCGGCACCGGTCGATCACCGGCCACGGCGGCTCGACCGGCGGCTGAGCCCCCTCCGCCCGCCCGGGCCCGGGCCCGCACAGGGGTCAGCGGCGCAGCGCCAGCACGGTGTTGTGCCCGCCGAAGCCCATCGAGTGGCTGAGCGCCAGCCGGGGTCCGGCCCGGCGGGGGCCGCGCCCGTGGTGTGGCCGAGCGCGCCCTTGGCGGAGGTGACGCTGGACGGGGTGCGGGCGAAGAGCTCGCGGATCGCGGCGGCCTCCACCCGGTCGCCCCGCGGGGTGCCGGTGCCGTGCGCGTTGACGTGCCCGACCTCGTCGGCCCCGGCGTCCGCGGCGCGCAGCGCGAGGGCGACGGCCGCCCGCAGGCCGCGCCCGCCGGGGTCGGGGGCGGTGGGGTGGGGGGCGTCGGAGGTGGTGGCCCAGCCGGCCAGGTGGGCCAGGTCGGGGGCGCGGCGGGCGGCGGCGTCGGCGGCCCGCTCCAGCACCAGGACGGCCGCGCGGGTCGTCCGGGGCCTCCGCTCAGGCCGCGAACGGGGAGGGCGGCTTGGGGATGGCCGCGAGTCCGCCGTCCGGGGTGCTCAGTCCGCCGTCGAGCACCAGGGCCTGCGCGGTGACCAGCGCGGAGGCGGGCGAGGCGAGGAACAGCACCGCCCCGGCGACGTCCTCGGGGGTGCCCCAGCGGCCCTGCGGGACGTGGGCCATCAGCCAGCGGGAGACCGCCTCGGTGCCGGACGCGAAGCCGGTCATGTCGGTGGTGATCCAGCCGGGGCAGACCGCGTTCACCCGGATCCCCTCCCGGGCCCAGCCGACACCCAGGCTGCGGGCCAGCGAGATCTGCGCGGCCTTGGTCGCCGCGTACGCGTCCAGCAGCGGGGTGCCCATCACGCCGGACGCCGAGGACATCAGGATCAGCGAGGCCCGTGCGGACGCCGCCAGGTGCGGGTGCGCGGCCCGGCAGAGTTCGGCGGTGACGTTCAGGTTGACGGCGATCACGTACTCCCAGTCCTCCTGGGTGGAGTGCTGGAACGGCACCAGGACGGGGCTGCCGCCCGCGGCGGTGGGCAGCACCCCGGCGTTGTGCAGGACCACGTCGAGGCCGCCGAGCGCGGCGGCCGCCCGGTCCACCACGTCGCCCGGTGCGCCGGGTCCGGCGAGGTCCGCGGCCAGCGGCACGGCGCGCACCCCGTGTCCTTCGGCCTCCTCGGCGGCGCCGCGCAGCGCCGACTCGGTCCGGGCGGTCAGGGCGAGGTCGCACCCGGCGGCGGCCAGCGCCAGCGCGCAGGCCCGTCCGATGCCCCGCGACGCCCCGGTCACCAGGGCGCGGGCCCCGTCCAGCCGGAACGCCCCCGGCAGTGTGCTGGTGCTCATGACGGTTCTTCCTTCCCTTCGATGCGGATTCCCTCCGGGCGCGCGGACCAGCGCAGCAGTGCGCTGCCCCAGGTCATGCCGGCCCCGAAGACGGTCAGCAGGATCAGGTCGCCGGGCTGCAGCAGCCCTTCGGCGTGCGCGGTCGCCAGCGCGTAGGGGGCGCTGGCCGCGCCGATGTTGCCCACCAGGTCGCCGACCACGGTCATCCGGTCGGCGAGGCCCGCCTCGGCGGCGAGCCGCCGCAGCAGGACGGGGTTGGGCTGGTGGGTGATCACGTGGTCGACGTCGTCGACGGTCAGGCCGTGCCGCTCCAGCGTCCGGGCCAGCATCCGCGGGAACGCGTCCCGGATGAAGCGGCTGACCGTCCGCCCGTCCATCCGGATCCGGTGCGCGCCCTGTTCGAGGGTCTCCCGGCTGGCCGGACGCCGGCTGCCGCCGGCCGGGATCAGCACCCGGTCCGCGAGCGTCCCGTCCGAGCCCAGCCGGAACCCGCCCAGTCCGCCGGGCGGGTCGACCGGGCCGAGCACCGTCGCCGCCGCGCCGTCCGCGAACAGCACGGCGGTGGCCCGGTCGGCCGGGTCCAGGAACTTGGAGTACGCCTCCACCCCGACCACCACCGCGAGCATCGGCCGGTCCGCCTCCCGCAGCCAGTCGTGCGCGACCTTCGCCCCGAACAGCCAGCCCGAGCACGCCGCCGACACGTCCAGCGCGACCGCGTTCCGCGCCCCCACCAGCGCCTGCACCCGGCACGCCGTGGCCGGCCCCAGTTCGTCGGGCGTGGACGTCGCGCAGACCAGCAGTCCGACCTGTTCCGCCGTCACCCCCGCCGAGACCAGCGCCCGGTGAACCGCCTGCGCCGCCAGGTCCGACGCCGCCTGCTCCTCCGCCGCGACGTGCCGGCGGCGCACGCCCGTCCGCTCCACGATCCACTGTTCCGTCACGCCCACCGCCGCCGCGACCTCCCCGTTCGCCCGCACCCGCGACGGCACGTACCGCCCGGTGCCCCACACGCCCACTGCGTTCACGACCTGCGCACCTCTCTTTGCTCTGGACCGCGGAGGCCCCTCGGGGGCCCGGGGAACGGCGGGTTCGAGCTGCTGCGCGCCGGGTCCCGCCGGAAAGTCCGTGCTGCTGCGTGCCGTCGGAGGGCGGGAGGCGCCCCTGCCCCTAGCCGATCCCGTCCGGGAACGCGAAGGCCTCCTCGATCTCCTCCAGCCGGGGCAGCACCTCGTCGTAGCCGCGTTCCAGCGCGTTCTCCAAACCCGCCAACTGCCCGGGCGCGAGCGTGCGGTGGCGCAGCAGCGCGCCGGCCGCGCGGTCGGCGGCGCGGAGTGCGGCGAGGTGGCCGAGGGCAGCCGCCGTCCCGTCCGCCGGCAGGGCGGCCCGGATGCGGGCGAGGTCCGCCGCGGCGAGCCCCGCGGCGTACGTCGCGCCGAGGTCGGCGGCCCGGTCGAGCAGCGGGTTCCACACCTCGAAGGGGGTGGCGCCCGCGGCGGTCCGCCCGGTGGTGGCCCGGCGCAGCCAGTCGACCTGGGTGCGCTGGTGCCGGGCGAGGACGGCGGGCCACCACCCGGGGTCGCCGAGGTCGGCGGGGAGCGGCGGGAGCCCGTCCGGGGGCGGGTCGTCCAGCAGGGCGCGGCCGAGGTCGTAGCGGATGAGCCGGCTGTCGCCGCCGGCCGGGTCGAAGGAGCGGGCGAAGCCGTGGTAGCCGGCCAGGCGGTTCTCGTCGGCGAGTCCGGCGTGGCCGCAGCGGCGCTGGCACTCGGCGACGACGCGTTCGGCTTCGTCGGCGCAGTGCGCCTTGTACGCGGAGAGCGGCCGGCTGACGGCGGTCCACGGCGCGTACCCGGCTTCGGCGTCGGCGGTGTCGGACTCCCGGGCGGTGGTGAGCAGTTCGCGGGCGCGGGCGGCGGCGCAGCTGAGCGCGAAGGCGTCGGCGAGGGCGCCGAGCAGGGCGCGCTGCTGGCTGCGGTGGGCGAGCAGGGGGGTGCCGGGGGCGAGGGCGGCGCGGGTCTCGCGGTGGCGGGAGTGCCGGACGGCGAGCACCGCGGCCTGGCGGGCGAGCGCGGCCAGCGCGGTGGGCAGGACGCCCCACAGGTCCTGGCCGACGGCGAGGGTGCGGCGCAGCCGGTCGGCGGGGGTGCGGGGGTCGTGGAGGTGTCCGTGTCCGTCGAGGTGGGCGTCGTCGCGCAGCCAGTGCGCTTCGGGGACGCGGGCGCCGTCGAAGCGGACCCGGTGGTAGCTGAGCGGGAGCGCGCCGACCGGGACGGGCGGGGAGAGGGTGACGCCGGGTCGGGGGCCGTCGTGGTCGGCGAGCGCGACCAGGAAGGCGAACACGCCGCCGTCCCGGCCGGCCGCGTCGACCGCGCGGGCGATCACCACGGCGCCGCGCGGTCCGGGGTACTGGGCGACGCCGCCGAACTTGGCGTCCGCCTCGCCCGGCGTGCGCAGGACGAACTCCCTTCGTTGCGGCCGGAATTCGGCGACCGTTCCGGCGCCGAGGTGGCTGCTCGCGCGGCCGGCCTCGGTGACCAGGTAGCCGATCCGCAGTTCGCCGGCGTCGACGGCGTCGAGTTCCGGGGCGACGTCCTCGGGGTTGCCGGCCAGTCGCAGCAGGGAGCCCTGGGCGAGGACGTGCTGGGTGACCAGCAGCATGCCGAGCCGGGGGTCGGCGACGGTGGCCCAGGCCAGTGCGGCGGCCAGGTCGTCCGGTTCGGCGTGCAGTTCGGCGGCGGTCGGGAGGGCGCGCAGCAGGGCGCGCAGGCGGCGGTGGAGGTAGGCCTCGCGTTCGGCGGGTGCCTCGGCGACCCGGTGGGGGTGGCGGGCCAGGGCGCGGTGCAGGCGGGGCAGGTAGCCGGGGTGGTGGTGGCCGTGCAGCAGTTCCGCCAGGGCTTCGTCCATCCGAACTCCCCTCTCCGTGCGGTGTGGTGGCGTGGTGTCGGTCGGCTGTCCGTCCACCCGGGCGCCGGTGCCGCGCAGGCAGTCGGCGGCGTTGCGGGCTAGTGCGCCGCCGGGCCCGGCCTCGCGGTAGTCGGTGTGGCCGTGGGCGGCGAGCAGGGCGAGGGCGCGGGGCAGGTGGGCGGGGCGGACCAGGCAGTCGGCGGCCCGGGCGGCGAGGTCGTCGCCGGGGGCGTAGCGGCGGCCGGCGACCGCCGAGTAGACCGGTACGGTGAGCGGGCCGATCGGCGGCCCGGCTCGCAGCAGTGCCTCGAACTCGCCGCGCTGTGCTTCGAGTTCGGGGTGGTGGGAGCCGAACGGCAGGCGCAGCCGGACGGCTTGGACGCCCTGGGCGGTGGCGAGCCGTTCGACGGCGGCCAGGTGCTCCGGCGGGCCGCCGAGCACGCACTCGCGGGGGCTGTTGACGCAGCCGACCACCACCCGTCCGCCGCCGGCCCGGGCGGCCAGTTCGGCCGCCCGGTGCTCGCCGCAGCCGACCAGCGCCAGCCGGCCGGGGGCCCGGGCCAGCACCCGGGCCAGGCCGTGCGCGGCGCGCGCCCCGGCGCCGACCGTCCAGGCGCCGGCGGCGGTCAGTGCGGCGAGTTCGCCGAAGCTGACGGCCAGCAGCGCGGCGGGCGGCCCGTGCCGGTCGGCCAGCACCCGGTGCCAGGCCACCGCCGCGCCGTGGTGCGCCAGTTGCTGGACGCCGACCGGTCCCTGCACCAACTCCCTTCCACTGGGCGGGTGTTCACCGAGCAGCAGGTCGGCCAGCGGGGGTGGCGGGTCGGTGTCGGCGAGGAGTTCGGCGGTGGCGTCGATCTCCTCGTAGACGTCCCGCAGCGCGCGGCGCAGGGTGCCGTCCCGGGTGGCGGCCCGGTACAGCGCGGGCAGGGGGAAGTCGCCCTGTCCGGGGAACATGTGAACCGACACGGGCATGACTGCACGCTCCGCAGCAGCGAGGGGGTCGATCAGGGGCGGGCCGCGACGCTCCCGGCCGCGCGCCGACTCCCCCGTGGCGCGGCCGGTCTCGGGCCCGCCACCACAGTGCCCAACCGGTACGTCCACCATCCAGTCATATGACCGGTGAATGTGTTGAAACTTCCGCCGCGGTTGAACCTTCACCTACGATCCGGCGGCCACTCACCAGTGCAGCGCCCAGTAGAGGCGGGCCACCCCCGCCACGATCCAGTCCGACCCGAGCCAGCCCACCCCCACCAGCGCCGCGACCCCCACGAACTGCGCCACCACCACCCGCGTCTCACGCCGCACGATCCGCCCCACCCCTCCCGGAACCCGCTCCGTACACCGCCGAAACCTACCGCCCCCGCGGGAAGCCGCACCCCTCGCTCACCCGGCGATCATCCCGGCCAACGCGAGGTCGAGCAGCCGCTCGGCCTGCTCGGCGGTGTCGTGCTCGCGGGCCCAGGCGGCGGCGTTCATCAGGGTGAACACGTCGGCGCCGGTGGTGTCCCCGCGCAGCGCGCCCGCCGCCCGGGCCCGGTCGACCAGCCGCTCGCCGATCCGCGTCATCCGGTGGCAGGAGTCCAGGAGTTCGTCCGCCCGGGCGGCCAGCGCGGCGGCCAGGCCCTGGTAGGCGGCGGCGTGCCGGACGGCCGCGCGGATCCAGTCGGCCAGGGCGCGGGCCGGATCGGGGTGGCCGGCCAGCCCGTCCCCGTACGCGAACAGTTCCTCGTTGCGCGCCTCCAGCAGCGCGGCGACCAGCGCCGTCCGGGTCGGGAAGTGGCCGTAGAGCGTGCCGGTGGCGACGCCGGCCCGGCGGGCGACACCCTCCAGCGAGGCGCCGGTGCCCTCCTCGCGGAACACCGCGTCGGCCTCGGTCAGCAGCCGTTCGCGGTTGCGCAGCGCGTCGGCGCGCGGTCGGCGGCGGGCGGTCCCGGTCACGTCATCTCCCTTTTCCCGGCGGGCACTTGCACCCGCCTACCCCATCGAGGCATCCTCGACTCACCTCGAAACCGAGGGTGCCTCAGCTTACCGGGGCGCCTTCCGTGCGCCCAACCACCGGACGGGCCGCCGGACCAGCCACCAGACAGGGGAGAAACCCGCCGTGATCCTGCTGACCGGAGCCACCGGTTCGATCGGCCGCCACCTGGTCCGCCGCCTCACCGACCGGGGCACCGAGTTCCGCGCCCTGGTCCGCGACCGGGCCAAGGGCCGCGCCCTCGGCTGCCCGTACGTCGTCGGCGACTTCGACGACCCGGCCTCGCTGACCGCCGCCTTCGCGGGCGTCGACCGGCTGTTCCTGAACGGTCCCGGCGCCGTGCCGGTGGACGGGGAGCAGCCGATGGTCCGGCAGTACACCGCCGCCATCGACGCGGCCGCGGCGGCGGGCGTCGAACGCGTGGTGAAGGTCTCGGTCTGGCACGCCGAGCCGGGCAGCCCGCTCGCCCAGGGCGCGCACGGCGTCCTGGACCGGCGCCTCGCCGCCGCCGTCCCGGGCTGGACGCTGCTCCTGCCCTCCGGCTTCCTGCAGAACCTGCTGCTCCCGGGCGCCTTCGCCCCGGACGGGCGGCTGGTCGGCCGCTACGGCGGCGCGCCCGTCTCGCACCTCGACTGCCGGGACGTCGCCGAGTGCGCGGAGGTCCTGCTGACCGGGGCCGCCCGGCCGGGCGAGTCCTTCGTCCTGACCGGCCCGCAGGCCCTCACCGACCGGCAGCTGGCCGACCGGGTCGCGCACGCCCTGGCCCGCCCGGTCGACCTGCTCCCGCTCACCCCGGACGAGGCGGCCGCCGCCCTGACCGCCCAGGGCCTGCCCGCCTCCTTCGCCGCCGACCTGGCCGTCCTGCTCCGCGAGGTCGCCGCCGGCAGCCTCGCCGAGGTCACCACCGCCGTCCCGGACCTGCTCGGCCGCCCCGCCCGCACCGTCGACGCCTTCCTCGCCGACCACCGGCCGGCCCTCCGCGCGGCCGCCCGACTCCGCTGACCCCCTCCCCGGCCGCCGACTCCGTCCGAACCGGCCCTGCTGACGACCCCTCACCCGGACGGGCGTACGCTGTGCCCCGATCGACCGCACACGAAATGCCGACCGCCGCGACAGGCCACGGGGGCCCGTCCCTGCCGAACGACCGGAGCACCGCACCGTGAAACGTCCCGCCCTCTCCGTGGCCGCCGCCACCCTCGCCACCGGCGCCCTGCTCACCGGCTGCGGCTCCACCCACTCCTCCGCCGGGTCGAACGGCGTCCCCACCTCGCTGAGCAGCGCGCAGCTGGAGGACAGCCGGAAGCTGCAGGAGCAGCGCCGGCAGGCGGAGACCGCCCACGACCAGGCCTTCCCGGCCATCGCCGCGGCCTGCGCGGGCAAGGCCACCACGGTGCCCGACACCGAGTCGTCCAACGGCCCCCAGCCGGAGAACCCCAAGTACGGCGAGAACCACGCGTACCTGAAGATGACGAGGATCACCCCGCTCCAGCAGTGCCGGGGCGACGCGCACGCCTCGCGCGTCGCCGTCGAGGCGGCGAAGGAGGCCCCGACCGGGCCGGAGCAGGCCAAGGCCCTGCTGACCCGCCTCGGCTACCCGGAGGCCGTGGTCGGCCAGACCTCGGACGGCGTGCACTTCTCGTTCTCCGTCCCGGGGGTCGGACCGTGCGTGTCGGGCCTGCTGTCGGCCATGCCGCGGGTCGAGGTGCACGGCGCCTACATGGAGGGCGGCTGCGAGACCCCGAAGGGCGGCCACTGACCCGGCCCCGACCGGAGCGGCGCGGTGCGAGGACGGAGGCCCCGGGACGACGGACGACCCGCTCCTGACGCGGTGACCCGCTGCGCGAGGCGCTTCCGGTCGGGCGGAGGAGCGCGACGAGGCCCGCCTCGCTGGACGGGATCGCCTCCCCGCGTTCGCCGTCCTCCGGGACGCCCGGGCCCTGCCCGCGTGCGGCCACCGCGCCTGGCCGCACCGGACCGCCCGGCTCGGCGTCCTCACCGACCCGGCCCGCGTCCCGACCTCCCGCCGGGTCGCCACCCGGCACTCCGCCCGCCTCCGCTCAGCGGCGGGCCGGGGCCGGCAGGGCGGCGTGCGGGAGGGCCGGCGTGCCGTCCGCGGTGCGGAACTCCTCGGCGAGGCGGACGCATTCGCGCGCGATCCCGGCCCGGACCTCCGGCGTCTGGTGGTGCGGCGGTTCGCCGATGAAGGCGACCCCGCCGGCCGGGCCGGCCCACCACTCCTCGACGGTGGCGCGGTGGTCCCAGCGCTGCGTGCGGCAGTGCGCGCCGGACAGGCCGCCGGCGGCGAGCAGCGCGGTGAGGCCGTCGGGGCTGCCGGTGGCCTGGAGCGCGGCGGGCGGCAGGTGCGCGGGCCGGGCCCCCGGCCCAACTGGCTCTGCCCGGGCGGGGCGGGGGTGGCCCAGGTGGTGGGGGCGAACCAGCCGCCGGGGCGCAGGACGCGGCGCACTTCGGCGACGGCGGCGCCCTGCCGCCCGACGTGGTTGATCACGAAGTTGCCGACCACGGCGTCGAACGTCAGGTCGGCGAAGGGCAGTTCGGGCAGCGTCGCGGCACGCACCTCGACGGCGGGGGCGTTGCGCCAGGCCTCGGCGAGCGTGCCGGGTTCGGCGTCGACGGCGGCGCCCTGCCGCCCGACGTGGTTGATCACGAAGTTGCCGAGCACGGCGTCGAATGTCCGGTCGGCGAAGGGCAGTTCGGGCGGCGTCGCGGCACGCACCTCGACGGCGGGGGCGTTGCACCGGGCCTCGGCGAGCATGCCGGGTTCGGCGTCGACGGCGGTGACCCGGGTGCCCCGACTGCTCGACGCCGCCGCGACGGCGCCCGTCCCGGTGCCGACGTCCAGCACCGCCGTGCCGGGGCCGACCCCGGCGGCGTCGAGCAGTCGGGGCACCGGGTGGGCGCGGAGCCGGGCGAGGCTCGCGGCGTAGGCGGCGGCCCGTCCGGTCCGGATCCGCCGCTCCAGGGCGTCGAACGCGGCGACCACCTCCTCGGTGTCGGTCGCCGCGCCGCCCGGCGCGAAGTCCGCCGTCCGCCCGCCCCTCTCCCCCGGGCGGCGTTCACTCCGCCGACGCGTCGCCCGCCCCGCCGCGCACCTTCGCCAGGAAGCCGGCCAGGTTGCCGCGCATCCGCTCGATCCGCTGCTCCTGGGTCAGCGACTCGTGGATCCGGTTGCCGGTCTCCCGCAGCCCGCGCACGTACAGCGAGCAGGCCAGGTCGCTGCACATGTACGCGCCGACCGAGTTGCCCTGCCGCCCGGCGGGGCCGGCCAGCGGGGCGACCAGCAGCGAGACCCCGCCGGTGTGGGTGGTGACGCACAGCGAGCAGATGCTCCGGCGCGGCTGCCAGGACGCGCCGGAGGAGGCGCGCAGGACGACGGCCTGCGGGCGGCCGTCCAGCTCGGTGACCAGGTACGCCCGGTCGGGGGCCTGCGGGTCGCGCCAGCCGAGGAAGTCCAGCTCCGACCAGGGCTGCTCGGCCAGCTCACGGGGGAGGTTCAGGCGTTTCGCCTCGCCCTTGGAGCAGTTCAGGAACGCGGCACGGATCTCGGGATCGGTCAGCTCTCTCACGAAACACCACGCTAATTTGCCTAAGTCGTTTAGGCAAATGGATAATCTCCTCAGGAAGCCGCAGCAGGCACGAGCAGGCACGAGCAGGTACGAGCAGGCACGACGGAAGGGACGGGTGGACACCGTGGCACGCGCAGGTCTGACCCCGGAGGTACTGGCCCGGGCGGGCGCCGAACTCGCCGACGAGGTGGGCTTCGAGCAGGTCACCGTGACCGAGCTGGCCCGCCGCTTCGACGTGAAGGTGGCCAGCCTCTACTCGCACGTCAAGGGCTCGCACGACCTCAAGGTCCGGATCGCCCTGCTCGCCCTCGCCGAACTCGCCGACCGCGCCACCGACGCCCTCGCCGGCCGCTCCGGCCGCGACGCCCTCGCCGCCTTCGCCGAGGCCTACCGCGGCTACGCCCGCGAGCACCCGGGCCGCTACGACGCCACCCGCTTCCGGCTCGACCCGCAGACCGCCGCCGCCGGCGCCGCCCCCCGCCACGCCCACCTCGCCCGGGCCGTCCTGCGCGGCTACCGGCTCCCCGAGCCCGACCAGACCCACGCCGTCCGCCTGCTCGGCAGCGTCTTCCACGGCTACATCGGCCTGGAGAGCGCCGGCGGCTTCGCCCACACCCCGGTCGACCCCCAGGAGTCCTGGGACTGGATCGTCGACTCCCTCGACGCCCTCCTCCGCGCCCGCGCCACCCACTGACCCCGGCCGCCGTCCGTCCCGCGCCGCTGCCCGCCCCGCGCCGCCGCACCCCGCCCCGACACGCCGACGGCGGCCACCGGAAGAACCGGTGACCGCCGCCCGCCCCCCTGCCCGTTCTCAGGCTCCTTCGCGCACCGGGAGCTTCCAGCCGGGACGCGGGTAGTGGCAGGTGTAGCCGTTGGGGTAGTGCTGCAGGTAGTCCTGGTGCTCGGGCTCGGCCTCCCAGAAGTCGCCGAGCGGCGTCACCTCGGTGACCACCTTGCCGGGCCACAGGCCGCTGGCGTCGACGTCCGCGATGGTGTCGACGGCGGTGGCGCGCTGGGCCTCGTCCGCGTAGAAGATCGCGGAGCGGTAGCTGCTGCCGATGTCGTTGCCCTGCCGGTCCACCGTGCTCGGGTCGTGGATCTGGAAGAAGTACTCCAGCAGCGTCCGGTAGCTGATCCGCTCGGGGTCGTAGACGATCTCCAGCGCCTCGGCGTGCCCGGGGTGGTTCCGGTAGGTGGCGTGCGCGTTCTGACCGCCGGTGTAACCGGTGCGGGTCGACTGGACGCCGGGGAGTTTGCGGATCAGCTCCTGCATCCCCCAGAAGCAGCCGCCGGCCAGGACAGCCCGGTCAGTGGTCATCTCGTACTCACTCCTCGCATGGGGACGTCGACTCGTCCCGCCCGGGGCACCGCCCCGACGGAACCACCCGGTCCAACCACCGGAGCCCGCCCGATGTTCCCGCCCCCTCGCTCCGGCCGGGCGTTGCGGCGGGGGCGGCCCGCCCGGCCTCAGCCGGCCAGTCCCTCCAGCACCTGCGCGCCGGGCAGCGCGGCGGCCACCGCGCCGGGCAGGATCAGCTTGCCGCGCCGCCGGCCGCTGCCGACCAGCACGTACGGGGCGGCGGCGACGGCGGCGTCGATCAGCAGCGGCCAGTGCGCGGGCAGGCCGACGGGGGTGATGCCGCCGTACTCCATGCCGCTCGCGCCGACGGCGGTGTCCATCGGCGCGAACGAGGCCTTGCGCGCGCCCAGGTGGCCGCGCACCGCCTTGTTGACGTCGAGCCGGGTGGTGGCCAGCACCAGTCCGGCGGCGAGCGCGGTCTCCCCGCCGCGCTTCGCGGCGACCACCACGCAGTTCGCCGACGCCTCGGCCGGGACGTCGTACGCGGCGCAGAACACGGCGGTGTCGGCCAGCTCCGGATCGGTGTCCACGTACAGCACCTGCCGGGCCAGCCCGGCGTCCCACCCGCCCAGCAGCGCGGCCACCGGCGGCGCCAGCTCCGCCGCCGCGTCCACCGCCCGCCGCACCTGCGGGAAGTTCCCGAACGGCGCCCGCACCGACTGCTCCACCTGCTGCTCGCTCATGCCCCCGACTCTAGTACCGCCGCACCACCACCCCTCCCCCTCACTCGTCGAGCGCCGCCCGCCACGTCCAGGACCCGCGGCGCGGGCGGCCCGGCAGTTCGCCCCGGCCGGTGCACCAGAGCAGGACGGACGCGGGGTCGCCGGCCGGGGCGTCGGGGAAGAGCCGGGCCAGCACGGCGGCGCAGGGCGCGGGCGGCGGCGTCCAGTCGAGGGCCAGGCCGGTGGCGATGTCGTGGGTGTGCAGCAGCGTCTCGGCGACGCCCATCGCGGCGAAGCCCGCCGGGTCGGTCGGGCCCCAGTGCCAGGCGCGCAGGCCCGGTTCGGCGGCGGCCAGGGCGAGGGCGAGCAGTTCGCCGCAGGCCAGCGCGGTCTCCAGCACCTCGGCGGTGCCGGCCTCCGGACGGACCGTCAGGTCGAAGGGCAGGTAGCGGTCGCCGGGGCGGCCACGACCTGCCCGGCGTAGCCGAGCAGGTCGTGGCCGACGTGGACCAGCGTGTCGCGGCAGCTCCACTCCAGCGGACCGGCCGGGACGCTCCAGTCCCGGCCGAGGTGCGGGGCGAGGACGCCTCGCGCCTCCGCCAGCGCGGCGCGCAGTACCGGGTGATCGCTCATCCGGCCATCCTCGCACCCGCCCTCGGCCGCGCCCCGCGAGTGCCCTGCGGGTGCCGCAAGTGCCCTACAGGTAGGGGCGGGTGATCAGCTCCAGGCCGTGCCCGGACGGGTCGAGCAGGTAGACGCCGCGCCCGCCGTGCTCGGTGTTGGTCTCGCCGGGGCGCTGCATCTGCGGATCGGCCCAGTGGTCGATGCCGCGCTCGCGCAGCAGTGCGTGGGCGCGGTCGAACAGCCCGTCGTCGAGCAGGAAGGCGTAGTGCTGCATCTGGATCTCCACCGGCGGCGCGGCGAACTGCAGCAGGACGCCGTCGGCGAGCTTCAGATTGGTGAACGGGCCCCAGGAGGGGGCCTGTTCGGCCTCCAGCAGCTCGCGGTAGAAGCGGGCGGACGCGACGGCGTCCTTGGAGGCGATGATGGTGTGGTTGAAGGCGGCTGGCACGATCGGGTGAACCTCGTTCCGGGTGTGGTCGGTCTGGGGGCGGTACGCACACTGCTCCCGGGCCTCGGCGGCCCTCGCGCGTGCGGACGCCCTCGCGGCACCCGGGGCGGGGTCAGTCGCCCACCGGGTCGCCGATCCGTGCGTGGCCCATGGCCGTTCCGGTGTTCACCCGCCCCACCGTACGCACCCCCGCCCCCGGCGGCAAACCCTTTTTCGCCGCCCCTCCCCCCGCCGCCCTGGCCCCTCCGCCGGCCCGAAACCCGGGTGCCTCCACCGCCCGTCGCGGGCTACGGTCGCCCGGGTGACCGACGAATGCTTCACGCTGCCCCGCCTCGCGGAGATCTACGACGCGCTCGACCCGGAGCGCGACGACCTACTCCCCTACCTCGCCCTGGCCGAGGAGTCGGGCGCCGCCGAGGTCCTCGACCTGGGCTGCGGCACCGGCGTGTTCGCCCTGCTGCTGGCCGGGCGCGGCGTCCGGGTGGTCGGGGTCGACCCGGCCGCGGCGTCCGTCGCGGTGGCGCGCCGCAAGCCGGGTGCCGAGCGGGTGCGCTGGCTGGTCGGGGACGCCACCGACCTGCCCCCGCTGCGGGTCGACCTGGTCACCATGACGGCCAACACCGCCCAGGCGATCGTCGATCCGGCCGCCTGGCGGGCCACCCTGCGGGGCGTGCGCGGGGCGCTGCGCCCGGGCGGCCGCCTGGTGTTCGAGACCAGGGTGCCGGCCGCCCGGGCCTGGGAGTCCTGGACGCGGGCGGCCTCGCACCGGGTCAGCGAGCTTCCGGGCGTCGGCGCGGTGGAAAGCTGGGTCGAACTGCTCTCCGTCAGCGGCCCGTCGGTCTCCTTCCGCTGGCACTACGTGTTCGCCGCGGACGGCCGGCACCTCACCTCGGACTCCACCCTCCGCTTCCGCGAACGCGCCGAGGTGGAGGCCGACCTGCGCGCCGCCGGCCTCGAACCGCTCGAAGTCCGGGACGCGCCGGACCGCCCGGGCAGGGAGTACGTCTTCCTGGCCCGCCGCCCCTGAGCCCCCGGCCGCCGGAGCCCCCGTCCCCGGCCGTACGGGGGCGGCGTCAGCAGTACCAGTCCGGGCAGTACCGGACGTTCAGGACGGTCGGCGCGGACGCGTCGTGGCGCGGGGCGTGGCGGAGCGGCCGGGCCGGGAGCAGGGCGTGTTCGGGGCCCCGGCGTTCGTGGCCGTCGGCGACGGCGAGCGGGCCCAGGGTGTGGTGCAGGGACGGGGCGGTGGCGAGCAGGTCGCGGAGCGCGGCGCCGTGGTCGCGGAAGGCCGGGGCGGAGCCGGTGACGAAGAGGGTGTGCGCGGCGAGGTCGTAGCGCAGGTGGTCGCGGGCCTCGCGGTGGTGGCGCCGGCGCGCGGCGGCGGGGGCGGTGCCGAAGTCGGCGTCGGGCGTGCGGGTCGTCTGCGGGCGGCCGGGGTCGAGGCGGGCCCGCAGGTGCTTCCACCCGGTGGGCCGGAACTGCAGCGAGTGGTGGGCCAGCACCAGGTCGTACGGGACGCTCCGGTCGCCCAGCGGCGGATTGGCCGGTGCCGGGCGGGTCCGCAGCGGGAGGTGCACCAGGGTGTGCGGGGAGCGGGCCGCGAGCGACCAGGCGGCGAGCAGGCGGGAGAGCCCCGCGCGGTCCGCGTACACGGTGATCCAGAACTGCTCGTCCAGCACCGAGAGTCGCCCCGGCCGGTCCCCGATCCGCACCACTCGGTACGGCCGGCCGCCGGACCGCCCCTGGTGGACCGTCACCCGCTGCTCCATGGCCCTCCCTCCGCGCCCGCCCGCACGGAACCTAGCGGGCGGGACCGCGCCGCGCACCCGGTTCGGGCCGGGACGAGGGGTGGCGGCGCGGCGGCGGGGGGGAGCGGCGGGGGCGGCCCGCGTCGCTCCCGGGACGGTCAGCCGCAGGTGAGGGCGACGACGAACGGGTCGTCCCCGTCCGCCGGGCCCGGGTCGGGGTGGCTGACGGGGTGCCAGGTCGGTCCGGTGAAGCCGGCCGCGCGGGCGGCCTCCTCGTAGACGTCCGCGTCCCAGCGGGTGAAGGACAGCTCGACCGGCGGCTCGACCGGGAACTCCAGGACGAGGGCGGTGCCCCGCGGCACGGGCCGGGCCGCCGTGACCCGGGCCCCGAGGGGCTGGCGGTCCGGGTCGTCCGGGTCGTAGCCGGGGTGGACGGTCACCGCGACCAGCCGGCCCCCGGGGGCGAGGTTGGCGCGGACGCCCCGGAACATGTCGGCCATCCGCCCGGGGTCCTCGGCGTAGTTGAACAGCCAGACGGCCACCGCCGCGTCGAAGGTGCCCAGGACCGGCAGCGCGGCCGCGTCGTACTGGTGGTAGACGGCCCCCGACGGGTTCCGCTCCTCCTCCTGCCGGGCCAGCGCCACCATCGCCGCGGAGACGTCCACGCCCTCGGCCCGCGCGGCGCCGAGCCGTCGGGCCAGCCGGGTGTAGTGGCCGTATCCGCAGGCCAGGTCGAGGACCCGGGCGCCCGCGAGGTCGCCGAGCAGGGCGCGCACCGTGGGTTCCTCGGGCGAGCGGCCGTGGTTCCGCTTGAAGTCGCTGTACCGCTCGCCGATGACGTCGTACTGAGCGGGTTCCCGCCCCTGCGCTGCCATGGAACGCCCTCCTGATCGAATCGGATCGGCTCGAATCGGCTCGCCCGCGCGGGCTCCGCTCATCGCCGGCCGGCCGCGAGTGCCTCCAGCGCGGGGACGGTCGCGGCGGGCGTCGGCAGCGCCTCGTTCTCGGCCCGCAGCCGGGCGGCGGCGGCGCGCAGCGCGGGGTCGGCGACCAGGCGGGTGAGCAGCGCGGCGTCGACGCCGTCGGAGGTGGAGCGGACGGCCGCGCCGGTCGACACCAGGGTGTCGGCGGTGCTGAAGTTGTCGGCGCCCTGGGGCAGCACCAGGTGCGGGATGCCCGCCTGGATGCCGGTGAGCGCGCTGCCGGCCCCGCCGTGGTGGACCACCGCGTCGCAGACCCGCAGCAGTTCGGCGAGCGGCACCCAGGGCAGCGGCTGGACGTTGGCCGGAAGGGCACCGAGGTGGGTGAGGTCGGCGCCGCCGACGGCGAGCAGGAAGTCCGCGTCGACCTCGGCGGCGGCGGCCACCAGGCGGGCGATGGCGTCCACGCCGTCCAGTTCGGCGATCACGGTGCCCAGGGTGACGGCGATCCGCGGCCGGCGGCCGCCGCGCAGCAGGTCGGCGGGGACGGTGCCGCCGCCGTTGTAGGGCAGGTAGCGCATCCGCAGGCCGCCGGGGTCGCCGCCGAGCGAGGCCGGGACGATGTTCAGCGGGGTGCTCTCGGCCGGGCCCGCGACGCCGTGCGCCTCGTAGAGGTCGGTGACGTGTCCGGCCAGCCGGGCCGCCATGTCCAGGCCGGAGCCGAAGCCGAAGTTGTGCAGCACGGCCGGTATCTTCAGCTCGGCGGCGACCAGCGGGGCGGACGCCAGGTAGGAGTCGTGGACCAGCAGGTCGGCGTCCCAGTCGGCGGCGGTGGCGCGCAGTCCGTCCACGGTGGCGCGGGAGGCGTGGGCGAAGGCGGCGGCGGCCATGTCGAGGATCGCGTCCTGGCTCATCTCCGGCCTGGTGTAGCGGAGTTCCTGGCCGGCGGGCGCGACGGCCTCGAACGAGTCGCGCAGCGAGCGGCCGTCCCCGATCTCGACGATCGGGAACCCGGCCTGGCGCAGCCGGTCGACCGGTCCGGGCACGGCGAACAGCACCTCGTGCCCGGCGGCCCGCAGGGCCTGCGCGGTCGGCACCATCGGGAACACGTGGGTCGGCGCGGCCGGCCCGGTGAAGAGTACGCGCACGGTGGTCTCCTGGTCTCTCGTCAGCCGAGTGGAATCACGCGGGCGCGGACGGCGCCCGCCGCCGCTCCCGCTCCATTAACTGACGCCCAGTCAGGAAACCATTCCCGGACGATCGATAATCGGACGTTCTGTCGGAAACCTTGTCGCCGACGGTGTTCCGTGCTAGTCACCGGGGGTGAGCGGCTCGCCCTTCTCGAAGCGCAGCACCCGCTCGCGCAGCAGGCGTTTGGCCCGCGGCAGGAAGGCGCTGCTGGGGCCGCCGACGTGCGGGGTGATCAGCGTGCCGGGGGCGTGCCAGAGCGGGTGGTCGGCGGGCAGCGGCTCCGGGTCGGTGACGTCGAGCGCCGCGCGCAGGCGCCGCGCGGTGAGTTCGGCCAGCAGCGCCGAGGTGTCGACGACCGGGCCCCGGGCGACGTTGACCAGCAGCGCGCCGTCCTTCAGCCGGGCCAGGAAGGCGGCGTCGACGAGGTGGTGGCTCTCCGGGGTCAGCGGGGTCAGCAGCACGACGACGTCCGCGGCCGGGAGCAGCCCGGGCAGTTCGTCGACGCCGTGCACCCGCTCCTCGGGGCGGGCCCGGCGCGCGACCCGGACGATCTCGCACTCGAAGGGCTCCAGCCGGGCGGCGAGCGCGCGGCCGATCGAGCCGTAGCCGAGGATGAGCACCGTCCGGTCGGCCAGGGACTGGTGGAACTCCTGCTGCCAGCGCCCCCGGTCCTGCAGCCGGGTGAAGTGCGGTACGCCGCGCAGCGAGGCGAGGGTCAGCGTCACCGCCAGCTCGGCGGTGCTGGCGTCGTGCAGCCCGCGCGCGTTGCACGCCCGGACGCCGTCCGGCACGTGCGGCAGGACATCGTCCATCCCGGCGGTGAGCGTCTGGACCACCCGCAGCGCGGGCAGCCGCGCGATCACCGGGAGCGCGACGGCGTGCCGCATGTACGGCAGGCAGAAGAACTCCACGTCGCGGAGCGCGTCGGCCGGCGGCACCGGCCCGTCCCCGTCCCAGACCAGGGCGGGGAGGTCGGCGGGCAGACCGCCGATGTCGTCGGGGGCGTACGGGAGGAGGTAGCGGGCGTTCATGCTCCGACCCTAGCCACCCCGCCGGCCGACCGCCGGGTGCGGGGACCCCGCCACCACCCGCGGTGCTCGAACTCCGTCCCTCCCGCACGCCCTTCGCCGGCGGTCGGTCGGCCGGTGTCCCGCGCCCAGGCCGTCAGACTTCCAGTTCGAGCCAGCCGAGGTCGTTGATCTCGGCGGTGAGGCCGTCGGCCCGGCGGCCGCGGTCCTTGAAGTAGTGCTCCTGGAGGCCGGCGGCGAGGATCCGCCGCTGTTCGGCCTCGCTCGCTCCGGCGTCCCGGGCGGCGTACAGGTCGCGGGCGACGTCGCCGGGCAGGTGCTGGGTGATCAGCCGCTCGCGCGGGTCGTCGGTGGAGCCGCCGGCCGCGCTGTACCCGAACCTGGCCTGGATGTGCAGCATGAAGCCCTGTTCCTCGGCCCGGCGGCGGACCCGGCGGCGGACGCCGGGCTGCCAGGTCGCGCGGACGCGCTCCTCGATCCGGCGGGCGGCGTCCGGCTTGGGCGCGATGGTGCCCTTGAGCCAGCGCTGCACGGTGCGCTGGGAGACGCCGAGTTCGGCGGCCACCGCCCGGGTGGAGCCCTTGGCCCGCTTGACCAGGTACCGGACCCGGGCGGGCACGGTGCGCGGGATCGGCCTGGTCCGCTCGACCCGTTCGAGTCCTTCGTCGATCTCCCCCACGGGGCGTCACTTCCTCGTCGCTGTGCCGGAACGTCTCACGGGCCCTCCCCGCCTCACTCGTCGGCGGAGACCAGCCCCCCGGTCTTGATGTGGCGGGCCGGGTTGGCACCGTCGGCGAGCAGCTCGCGGATCTCGGCCAGCGGCCGGCTGCCCTCGAACTTGACGTGCCCGGGCGAGACGCCGAGCCGCAGCGCGCCGGACAGGGTGCCGTCGGGGCGGCGCAGCACGTCCGTCGCGGACGGCCCGGGGGCGGCGAAGACCGCGCAGTCGGAGAGCACGGCGAGCGGCGGGGTGCCGAGTTCGGCGTGCAGCCGGGCGAGTTTGCGGTGCAGGTTGACGGTGGCGGTGTCGACCACCAGGGCGCGCACCAGCGGGTCCCAGGTGGGGCGTTCGAGGGCGGCCCAGCGCTGGCCGGGGCGGTAGCCGAGGCCCCGGGGGCGTTCGCGGAACTTGCCGACGGTGCCCTTCGCGGTCTGCTTGATCGCGCCGAGCACGGCCAGTTCGGCCGGGTCCCCGGTGCCGAGCGCGGCCATCGCGTCCAGGAAGGCGGCCGGGTCCCGGTCGGCCAGGTCGAGCGGGACGCCGAGCGCGGCCATGGTGTCGACGTACGCCTGCCGCAGCCGCTTGTGCCACGGGTCGAGGTACGGGCCGGACTCGTGGCGCAGCCACCCCTCGCTGGGGCGGACCTCGGCGCCGAGCTCGACGGCGTACGCGAGTTTGGCGGTGCTGTACCAGGCGGGGCCGGTGGGCGCGCTGCCGTCCGGGGTGAACGGGTTGGGCAGCAGCGGGTCGAGGACGAGGCCGCTGAGGTCGGCGCGCCAACTGCCGGGCGTCTTCCGGTCGAAGACCGGGTTCAGTTCGTGGACGGGTTCGGAGAGCGGCAGGTTGAGGCGTCCGGCGGCGGCGAGGAAGGCCATGTTGACGTCCAGCCCGACGGCGAACGGCGCGGCCAGCTCCCGTTCGGTGAGCGGGCGGTGCCAGTCCCAGGCCTCGGTGACCAGGACGTCGTCCTCCGCGCGGTCGGCGGCCAGCGGGTGCTCGTCGGGGACTTCGGGCGGCGCGGCGTCGAACGCCCGCGTCCGGGAGCCCTCCACCGGGCCGGACGTCCAGCCGTCGGCGGTGCGGACCGGGCGGGTCGGCGGGCGCAGCGCGGTGACGAGTTCCAGCCCGGAGACGGCGGTGGAGCCGCGCGGGGTGTGCACCCGGCGGGCGTACGTGCCGAGCAGGCGGGCGAGTTCGGGCGCGGCGAGGCCGTCCGGGAGCTTCCAGCCGGCGCCGTCCAGCGCGCCCCACGGCAGCACGCACAGTTGCACGCACTGCCGACGGCCGGCCTCGGGCTCGCGGTGGATCCGGGCCCAGGGGCCGAAGCCGCGCCGGGTGAGCTGCCAGCCCTCCTTCGTCAGCGCCTTGACCTGCTGGTGGGTGTCGGGCAGCCGGCCGAGGCGGGCGACGTACTGGGTCCTCTCGTCGCGGCCGGCGGGCGGCAGGCCGAGTTCGGCGGCGGCGGCGTCGGTCAGCACCAGCAGCGGATCGCCGTCCTTGCCGTGCCGGTGCAGCCGGGCCGAACCGAGGCCCGCCCGCAGCGCCCACTCCAGCAGCCCGGCCAGCGTCCGACCGGTCGGCGGCTCCCCGGCCGTCTCGGCGCCGTCCGCGCCGTACGCCACCAGCCCGCGTCCGTCCGCCGCCACCTCCACCACGGCCAGCGGTCCGGCGGGGAAGCGGGCGGCGGCGGCCCGCGCCCAGTCCTCGCCGTCCTGCTCCCGCCCGTCCCGCGCCGCGGCGGTCCGGGTCCCGGCGGTCCGGGTCCCGGCGGCCCGCGCCCGGGCGGGCGCCGGCTTGGCGGCGGCCCTGGTCGCGGGCGCGGGCGCGGGTGCGGGCTCCGGCTCGGCCGCGGGTGCGGGTGCGGGTGCGGGTGCGGGCGCGGTCACGACGACTGCCGCGGGCGCCGACGCCGGGGGGCGGCAGAAACCGCCGAGGTGCATGGGGCGGCCCTGCGCGCGGTACACCGACGGCTGCCCGCACTGCACGCACGGCGCGGCGTCGGCCATCACCAGCGAACCGTCCGGGTGCTGGTCGAGCATCACCACCTGTTCCACCGGTGCAACAGCGGGCGGCTCCCCCGTTTCCGCTTCCGCTTCCGCCTCGGCTTCCGCGTCCCGCAGCTGCGCGACGATGCCCTCCAGCAGGCGCGCGTACGCGGCACGGCCCTCGCCCTGCGGCTCGCGACGGCCCTGCTCCCAGGCGGTGAAGGTGCTCGCACTGATGCCGAGGGCCTGCGCGGTCTCGGCCTTGCCCAGTCCGTACGCCACGCGCAGGCGTTCGCGTTCGGCGGGTTCGGGCAGCGGGACGGCCCGCCGGGGGCCGGCTCCGAGCAGGGCGCCGACGGCGTCCGGGGTACCGGTCACCTCACGCCCCCTTCGCCCGCGGAACGCCGGCCGCACCGGCCCCGCTCCCGTACCACGCTGCCGGACGGGGGCCACACATCGCGCCGCTGCACCTCTTCTTGCATCCTGCCGAACGGTCGAACTCCCGCCCAACATAGACATCCCCTGAGCTGCGGCACAAGCAAGCCCGGCCACGAGCCGCCTGCGCCGCCCGCCGCGCTCACGCCCCGACGGCGGCGGCCCACACGGGGAACGGCCGGGGTGCCGGCTCGGCCCACTCCTCGCCCTCCGGCAGCTCCTCCGGTTCCGGCGCCTCCGCGGCCTGTTGCGCCAGGTACCCCTCGACGATCGGCAGCAGGTCGTCCGTGGGGTGGTAGGGCCCGTCGAACGGCAGCTCGTCCCGGCCCACCGAGCCGGTGGAGCAGCGCAGTTGGCGGGCCTGCCCGTCGTGCCAGGCGTAGAAGGTGGCGGGCCCGTCGTACGGCAGCTCGGCGACGCGACGCCGGATGCCCTCGGCGGTGGCCCGGAACGCGGCGACCACTTCGGCCGCGGTGGGCGCCGGTTCGTCGTCGGGGCCGATCAGCCAGGTGTTGGTCTCCCACTCCTCCCGCCGGTCGTCGGGGTTGAGCACGAGGGGTTCGTCGGCCACTTCGGCGATCCAGGTCAGCAGCATCCGCCAAGTATGTTCCATCCGCCGGTCGCACCTCTCCCCGGCCCGTCCCCGCCCCGCGTCCGTTCATCCGTTCGTCGGGTGAAACCAGGTGCCCGGCAGTGACACTTCAACGCCAACTCGTCACGCTACGTGCAAATGGCGGCCGCTCGAGTGACGGACCGTCACGAAAGAGGGGCCGCCGCGTACCCGGCCCCTCCGGGTCTCGTTGGGTGGGTCATGAAGAAGATGATCACTTGCGCCTCGGTCGGGCTCCTGCTCCTGGCCGCCGCCACGGGCCCGGCGGGCGCGGCAACCGCCCAGCGCTCCGGCGTCCACCTGGTGCGCGGACAGGGTGTCGCGGCCTGCCCGACCGACGCGTTCTGCCTCTACGAGCACGAGAACTACAACGACCGGGCCCCCGGCCGGATCTGGGTGTTCCAGCAGGAGAAGCGGACCTCCACCCCCCGCCTGGACCTGACCCGCTCCGGGGCGCTCGGGTTCGGCCGCTCGGCGGTGGCCAACGACAAGGACTTCGTCACCATCCGGCTCTCGCCCAACACCTGCTCCACGGTGCACAACCCGGCCCGCGACTGGGAGTACCTGATCTTCCTCCCCGACAGCGGCTACCCCGAGCGCACCGCCCGCGTCCCGGACCTGAGCGCCGCGAAGGGCATCCACCACACCGCGCGCGAGGTGGACGAGCAGGGCCGCCAGATGATCTCCGGCCGCGTCCTCGACCTGGACGACCGGGCCCGCTGCCTGCTCTTCGACGAGTCCACCCCCGGGTTCTGACCTCCGCCACCCACCGCTGACCCGAGCCCTCCGCCCCACCCGGCCCGTCCCCGGGCCACCCCGCGGCCCGCCCACGGCCGCACCCCCGCCCTCCGGGCACGGCCCTCCCGGGCCCTTCCGGCCTTTTCGCCGTCCGCCTCCCCGACCCTGCCGAAACGATTCTTCCGGCCGGAGGGGAGGCAGACCGTCCACCAACCCCGGCTCGTCCCCGGCCGCCCGTCCGGGGACGAGCCGCCCGGGACGGTGCTCACCGCCCCGGGTGGTGGACGAACACGTAGGTCTCCCGGTCGAGTTCGGTGATCTCCACGCCGAACGCGGCGGGCACCCGGACGTACCCGCGCAGCAGCTCCGTCACCCGGGCGGAGAGCGTGCTCCTGGCCTCCGCGCTGCGGCCGGCCAGGATCTTGATCTCCACCAGCACCACGGCGTCCGTCGAGCCGCCGTCACCGACCAGGTGCCGCGCGGCCGGACGCACCAGCGTCTTGCAGTCGTCCACCCGGGTGTCGATCACCTCGGGGATCAACCGGTGGAGCTCCTCGGCGAAGCCCGTGACGTCGAAGTCCAGGCCCGGCGAATGGTCGATCAGGATCTGCGGCACGACGGTCGCCTTCCCCGGACGACGGGCCGCACCGGGGCCCTCCCGGGTCGCCGGCGTCCGTGATCCAGAACATAGCCCCGCGGCGACACTCCCGGCGGGCATACTGGCGCAATGCCCGACCGCCGACCGCCCGATTCCATCGAGCCCCCGGACCCGTTCGAAGGCCTGGTCCTGGACGAGGAGTTCATCCGCGCCGCCACCGTGAGCGAGCCCTCCGCCCGGACCCGGATGCTCACCGAGCGCTGGCGCCACGAACCCCCGGTCGACCCGGGCGGCCGTCGCTGGTCCCCGGGCGGGCGCACCCGCTCCCGGCGCGCCCGCTCCACCGGCCGGCCCGGACGGTTCGGCTCCCGGTTCCGCTCCCTCAGCCGGGGCGAGCGGTGGACGGCCGTGCTCGGAACGCTGATCGTCCTGCTGGTGGTCGGCGGGCTGCTGTTCGGCCCGAACCGGGCGCACACCCCGCAGGTCGCCGCTCCCGGCGCCCGGTCGGGCGGTCCCCAGTCGGGCGGCCCCCAGTCGGGCAGCCCCCAGTCGGGCAGCCCCCGCCCGAGCAGTGAGCGGGCCCTTCCCGGCGGCGGGACGTTCCCCGGCGGCACGTGCGGGCAGTACGGCTACCACCACTTCCCGGTGACCCCCGACTCCCTCTCCGCCCTCCCCGGCGAAACCCCGACCGGCCCCTGGCTGCGCTTCGCCCCCGACGGCTCCCCGCGGCCGGCGGTCACCCCGTCCGGCGGGTTGGAGTTCGACCTGGAGCTCGGCTCCGGCTCGGGCTCCCCGCTGGCGCTCCCCGCGCCGCTGGGCAGCGCCGGCATCGCGGTCGAGATCGAGGGACCGAAGGGGGTGCTGGCCGCCGCCTACGGGCTGCCCGGCACGGTCACCGGCGCCGAGCACACCCCCGACGGCACCGGCTGGCTGGTCGCCGGGAGCGGCACCACCGTCCACGTGGTGCTGCCGGACGGGGCGCTCTGCCGGGGCGCCGACGCCGTGGCCCTGGCCGCCCTCCTGAGTACGGACGCCGGCGCCGGCGACGCCGCCACCGCGCCCTCCGCGTACACCCTCACCGTGTCGGTGGCCGACCCCGAGATCGCCGAAGCGCGCCGCGTCCTGGGGACGCGGTCGCACGGCGAGGTGCTGGCCGTCACCAACCTGCCGCGGGCGGTCGCCAAGCCGGTCTGACGGTCGCCGCCCCCTCCTCCGCTCCCCCGCCTTCCCCGCCTTCCCCGGCCGGGAGGACGGGCCGACCGGGGGGTGGCCGCCGGACGGGGGTGGGGATATCCCCACCTCGTGGTCTCCGGCCGCCTCCATGGTGGTTGAGCTGCGGGTTTCCTAACGTGGGGGGTGTCCCCGGAGCGAGTCCGCCGGGGGCGCCGTCTCCGAGGAAGGCTCCACCATGTCGCCCCGCCTGCGCCGTTCCGCCCACGGTCGGCCCGCCCCGTCCGCCGCCCCCGGGCCCGCCTGGTCGGCCCGGCCCGACACCGGGGTGCCCGCCGTGGAGCTGCGCGCGGTGCGCCGCAGCTACGGGCAGGGCGCGGGGTCGGTGCCCGCCCTCGGCGGCGTCGACCTGGTGCTCGCGGCGGGCACCTTCACGGCCGTGATGGGCCCGTCCGGCTCCGGCAAGAGCACCTTCCTGCAGTGCGCGGCGGGTCTCGACCGGCCGGACGCCGGGCAGGTGCTGCTCGCCGGGCAGGAGATCAGCTCGCTGGGCGAGGACCGGCTGACCAAGCTGCGGCGCACCCGGATCGGCTTCGTCTTCCAGTCCTTCAACCTGCTGCCGTCCTTGACGGTGCTGCAGAACGTGCTGCTGCCCCAGCGGCTGGCCGGTCAGCGGCAGGAACGCGCCCGGGCCCACGAGCTGCTGGCCCGGGTCGGTCTGGGCGAGCACGCCTCGCGCCGCCCGGGTCAGCTCTCCGGCGGCCAGCAGCAGCGCGTCGCCCTGGCCCGCGCGCTGGTCACCCGCCCCGACGTGATCTTCGCGGACGAGCCGACCGGTGCCCTCGACACCCGCAGCGCCCACGAGGTGCTCGGCCTCCTGCGGGACGCGGTGGACGGCCTGGGCGCCACGGTGGTGATGGTCACCCACGACCCGGTGGCCGCCTCCTTCGCCGACCGGGTGGTCTTCCTGGCCGGCGGCATCCTCGCCGGTGAACTCCACCACCCCGACCCGCGCACCGTCGCCGACCGCATGCTCACCCTCTCCACCGCCCCCTCGGCGGCCGCCGCGTGACCGCCACCGCCGCCACCCGCCCCCGCACCCACGCCCTGGAGTCGACCGCATGAGCAACGGACTGGCCCGCGCCGCCGTGCGCTTCCGCCCCGCCTCCTTCGCGGGGACCTTCCTCGCCCTGCTGTTCGCGTCCGCGATCGTCACGGCCTGCGGCGTGCTGCTGCAGACCGGCCTGACCGCGAGCGTCCAGCCCTCCCGGTACGCCGACGTACCGGTCGTGGTCGCGGCCGACCAGCAGGTGAAGGTGACGGTCGGCCGGGGCGAGGACCGGGAGTCCCTCGCCCAGCCCCTGCCCGAACGAGCCCGCCTGGACGCGGGTCTGGCCGCCACCGTGGCCTCCCTCCCCGGTGTCGCCCAGGCCCTGCCGGACTCCGCCTTCCCGGTCTCCGCCGCCTCCCCCGCCTCCTCTTCCGGCCCGTCCGCGCCGCCCGGCCCGTCCGGCCTGTCCGGGCTCACCGGCCGGGGCTGGGCCGCCCTGGGCATCGGCCCGGGCGAGCGGCTCACCGAGGGCCGGGCGCCCGCCGACGGCGAGCTGGTGCTGGACACCACCAGCGCCCGCGCCGCCCACCTCTCCCCCGGCGACACCGTCACCCTCGCCACACCCGCCGGCAGCGCCTCCTACCGGCTCTCCGGCCTTGCCGAGGCGCAACCCGGCTCGCCCACCGCCTGGTTCTCCGACCGCACCGCGGACCGGATCTCCGGGCACCCCGGCCGGATCGACGCCGTCGCGGTGCGACCCGCCGCGGGCACCGACCCGCGCGCCCTGGCCGCCGAACTGCGCCACTCGCTGGGCGGGCGGGCCCAGGTGTCGACCGGTCAGCAGCGCGGCACGGTCGAGCAGCCGGCGCTGCACGAGGCGAAGGCGATGCTGACGGCGCTGGGGGCGTCCTTCGGCGGGGTGGCGACCATGACGGCGGTGTTCGTGGTGGTCAGCACGGTCGCGCTGGCGACCGGCCAGCGGGCCCGCGAGTTCGCGCTGCTGCGCACCATCGGGGCGACGCCCCGCCAGATCCGCCGGTCGATCGCCGCGGAGGCGGTGCTGGTGGCGCCGCTGGCCGCCGCGGTCGGCGTGCTGCCCGGGCTGGCGCTGGCGCGCTGGTGGTTCGACGAGTTGGTCGCCCGGGGCGCGGTGCCGTCGGACGTGGTGCTCGGGGTCGGCCCGCTGCCGGTGCTGGCCGCCGTCGCGGCGTGCACGGTGACGGCCCTGGCGGCCGGTTGGTTCGCGGCCCGGCGCAGTGCCCGGATGCGGCCCGCCCAGGCCCTCGGCGAGGCGAACACCGGTCCCGGCCGTCCCGGTCCGGCCCGGACGGTGACGGGTGCGGTGTTCACGGCGGGCGCGGTGGCGTTCGCGGTCGCCGCGGCCAATCTGACGGGTGCGGTCGCGGCGAACACCGCGCTGGGTGTGGTGCTGTGCTTCCTGGTCGCGGTGGCGCTGCTCGGCCCCTGGCTGGTGCGCGGCGCGGTGGGCCTGCTCGGCGTGCTGCTGCGGGCGGGCGGCGCGCCGGCCTCGCTGGCCGCGGACAACGCCCGGGCCTCGTCGCGCCGGTTGGCTTCGGCGACGGTGCCGATCGTGATGGTGACGGCGTTCTGCGGCACGCTGGTGTTCCTCCAGTCGAGCCTGCAGCACACGGCGGCCGAGCACGTCCGCCAGGGCCTGACGGCGGACCAGGTGGTGACCGCCCAGGCCGGCCGTCCGGGTCTGCCGGTGGGCGCGGTGGAGCGGGCCGGGCAGCTGCCCGGGGTGGCGGCGGCGGTCGGCCTGCGGCCGACCGGGCTGGTGTACCAGCAGTCCGGTGAGCTGGCGACGGCCACCGCGCTGGGGGTGGAGGGCGACCCGGCGGCCCTGCCGTCGGTGCTGGACCTGGGCGTCAGGTCGGGTTCGCTGGCCGACCTGTCCCGTTCCGCGGACACGGTCGCGCTGGACGCCACGCTCGCCGACAGCCTCGGTGTCCGGGTCGGTGAACGGGCCCCGCTCTGGCTGGGTGACGGCAGCAGGGCCGAGCCGACGGTGGTCGCCACCTACAGCCGGGGCCTCGGTCTCGGTGAGGCGCTGCTGCCGGGGGCCACCGTCGCCGCGCACAGCGACTCCCCGTACGTGGCCCAGCTGCTGGTCGCCCGGGCTCCGGGCGCGGACCGGGCGGCCACCGCCGAGGCGCTGTCCGGGCTCGCCCCCGGGGGCCTGTCGGTGACGGACCGGCAGGGGTACGCGGCGCAGGCCGACCGGCAGCGCGAGCTGAGCGGCTGGGCGAACAACGTGATGGCGGGTGTCCTGGCGGGATTCGCGGCGCTGGCCGCCGCCAACACCCTGGTGATGACGGTGCTGGACCGGCGCCGTGAGATCGCCCTGCTGCGGCTGGCCGGCACCACCCGCCGCCAGGTCCGCGCGATGCTCCGCTGGGAGGCCCTGCTGATCGCGGCGATCGGTCTGGTCACCGGCGCCGCGATCGCCTGGACGACGCTCACCCCGATCACCCGGGCGCTGACCTCCGCCTCCCCGCACGTCCCGCTCGGCACGGCCCTCCCGCTCGCCGCGGGGGCCGCCCTGCTCTGCCTGGCGGCCACCGCCCTTCCGGGCCGCGCCCTCCTGCGCTCCCGGCCCACCGCCGCCCGCTGACGGGCCCGGGCCGCCGCACCCCGCGGGCCGTCCTCCCCTTCCCGGGAGGGCGGCCCGCACGGCGTTCCCTCGGCGGGCGGCGGCCGGCCCCGGGCCGCACCGTCATGGTCGGCCCAGCAGTTGCGTCCCGGCGACGCTCTCCGTGCGGGCGGTGAAGAACTCGGTGAACCCCCGCACGAACTCCTCCTCGGTGATCTGTCCGTCCCCGTCGGCGTCCAGTTGGCGGAAGCCGTGGGTCAGTTCGGCCGGGTGGACCCGGGAGCCGCCGAACAGGGTGCGGTACTCCTCGGCGTCCAGCAGTCCGCTGTGGTCGAGGTCGGCGGCCCGGAACATCGCGCGCACGGCGACGTGCAGGCCCTGGTCGAGGTAGGCCGGGTCCCGGTCGATGCCGGCGAGCATCGCGGTGACGAACTCCTCGCAGGAGATCTCGCCGTCGCCGTCGCCGTCCGCGGTGGCCAGCAGGTGGCACCACCAGGCGTCGAAGGCCGCGTACACGGTGGACTCGCCGGCCTGGTCGAGCTCCAGCGGCCAGCAGACGTTGTGCGCCATCGCCTCGAAGTCGGCGGAGGTCAGCCGGCCGTCCCCGGTCTGGTCCATCACCTGGCGGTAGAACGCGGCGATCCGGCCCGGCCGGTTGTCCCGCCGGGTCCGTGGGGCGGGTGCCCGGCGGGGGGCCCCGGCCTGCTGCGGTCGGGCCCGCTCGCCGCTCGGGAGCGTGCGGTAGCGCAGTCGGTCGGGCAGGTGGAGCACCAGCGCGCGGGCCCCGCGGTGGACGAGCCAGGAGAGCACGGCCGCGCCTCGGCTGCGCGGCAGGTCGAACTTGGCTCGGAACTCCGGCGGCAGGTCGGCCAGGGTGAGCGCGGTCAGGAAGCGGGCCACGAGCCGGCGCAGCAGCGGCCAGGCGGGGCGCAGCCGGCCGAGGCGGCGTGGGGCCGGTGCCCGGGTGAGGACGGTGTACAGCATGTCCCGGGCGGCTTCGGTGAGTTCCAGGGTGTCCCGGATGGTGGCGCTGACGTAGCCGGGCACGTCGGCGGCGGTGGGCGGGAGGAGTTCGTCGGGGAGTTTGAGGGCGGCGCAGACCGTGCGGAACTCCGCGTAGAGCCGGTCGAGTTGGGCGGGGCGCAGCGGACGCCCGGCGAGTGCGTGGAGGGCGGTCATCGCCTCGTACAGGGTCACCATCACCCAGACCCGGACGGCGGGGTCAAGCGCGCTGTAGGAACGGCCCTGGTCGTCGACCCCGCCGATCCGGCGGTGGCTGCGTTCGAGTCGTCGGACCTCCCGGTGCAGGGCCTCCTGGTCGGAGAAGAACAGCCGGCGGCCGCTGTCCATGGTGTGTTCGATCCGGCGCCAGGGATGGCTGCGGTAGGTGGAGAGTTGGCCCACTCCGGCGCCGACCGCCGGGTGCGCGTTCTGCAGGACCAGCAGTCGCCAGGCGACCAGGACGATCCGCTGCTCGCCCAGCGTGCGGCGGAGCACCGGGGTCGCACCGGCCCGCTGCGCGCCCGTCCCCCTCGTGTCGGTCATGGTCCGCTCCCCCCTGGGCACGTGGGCCCGGCCCGCACCGCCCGGTCCGGTCCGTCCTTCGTCTTCGTCCTTCGTCCTTCGTCTCGTCGGCAACCCTAGGGGCGGTGGGGGCGGGAACTTCGCGGTGCGGGAGCCAAACCACCCGGTGGGGCGAATCTTCGTGCGATTCTTCGCTCGCGCGGGTGGCGGGCGGTCGAACGGAGTTGACGCTCAGCCGGGGGACGGGGGACGGGAGCGGGCGGGGGACGGCCGCCGGAGACCGGTCAGTCCCACCAGAACGACCACCGCGGGGCGCCGATCAGCTCGGGCGCGTACGCGGTGAGGGTGCCCGCGCCCTGGAAGATGTTGTCCGGGCAGAAGGCCAGGTGCTCGGCGGCGATCCGCAGCGCGGTCCGCTCGTCGACCGGCGGGGCGGCCACGCTCAGTTCCAGGTCCGCGAAGCCGACCTGGACCACCCGGGTGCCGTAGCGGCGCTCCCAGTCCAGCAGGACGGCGGACACCTTGGCGGTGTCGTCCTCGTGGTTGACCGGGCCCGACCAGCCGCAGGCGGTCAGCGCCTGGGCTCCGCCGGCCGCTGCGACCAGGCCGATCCGCAGGTGCGGGTGGAACGCCAGCAGTTCCCGGGCGAGCGCCCGGGCCGCGCCGTCGGGGTCGCCGGTGCGGTCGGCGGCGGGCGCGGTGCCGGGCCAGCCGTCGAGGAACGGGGCGACGGACCGGCCGAGTTCGGACATCTCCTCGGGGTCGAGCGGTTCGCCGTCGGAGTCCACCGTGGTGGAGTACTCCCAGCCGGTGCGCAGCAGCGCGGCCGGGTCGTACCAGTCGGGTTCGCTCGCGGATTCGGGGTCGAGCTCGCCCGTCGCCCAGGGCCGGAACTCCTCGTCCCCCTCCCGCAGCGGTGCGAGCAGCAGCGGCCACAGCCCGCTGCGCGGGTGCGCGCGGTGCAGTTCCTCCCACAGTCCGAGCGGCGCGGGGCCGTCGCTCAGCCAGAGCACGGGGGCCGCGTCCTCCCGGTTCTGCCGGGGGCTGACCAGCCGCCCGGCGGGGAGCAGGTCGGCCACGGTGCTCGGGTCTCCGCTGGGCAGCAGCCGGCCCAGATCACGCTCGGCGTCGGTCATGCGAACACGCTAGCGAGCGCCGGTGACAACCCCCGGCACCGCACCGCCCGCCGCCCCCGGCGTCGCGCGCCCGGCCGGATCCGCGCGGGGGCCCCGGGCGGGGCGCTGCGCGGCCGCGTCCAGCAGCCGGTGCTCCAGGCCGAGCCGTCGGTAGAGCCGGACGGCCGGCCCGTTCCAGCCGTCCACCATCAGCGCCGCGCGCGGCGAACGTCCGAGGATCCCGGTCAGCACGAGTCGGCAGGCGGCCGCCGCGTGCCCGCGGCCGCGCCCGTGCTCGGGGTCGCTGACCACGCCGGCGAGCAGGCCGACGGTCGGGGCGGGCCAGGCGTCGGCGGCGAGGGCGGTGAGCCGTCCCGCTCGGTCGCGGACGCCCGCCCAGGCCCGGGTGCCCGGCCGGTGCGGGTGGGCGTGCGAGGCGGGGAAGTGGCGGTCGATCAGTTCCGCCGCCTCGTCCAGTTCGTCGGGCGCCAGCCAGTGCGCGACGCCCTCGCCGCCGGACGTCGGCGCGCCCTCCCCGGCCGGCGCCGGGACGCCGCCGAGCAGCGGGACGCCGGCCGCGGTGCGCTGCATCCAGCCGAAGCGTCCCTGCGGTTCCAGGTCGTCGCGGCGGGCGCAGAGTTCGGCGAGCAGGTCGGCGTCGCCGAACGGGCGGTAGCCGGGGCCGACGAGCGGCAGCACCTCGTCGAGCAGCGGCAGCAGGTCCGCGACGGGCCCGCGGACGGCGATCCGGTCGCGGCCGGAGAGCGCGGGCGAGGCGACGGCGACGGCCCGCCCGGCGGCCCAGGCGCGGGCGCCGCCGTCCAGGCCCTGGGCGGCCCAGGCCAGTACGGCGTCGTCGTCGGTGGCGGTGCGGAGTTGCTCCTGCGAGGTCAGTTCGAGCACGGAGCCATTCTGCGCGGCGCCCCCGGCCGGCCCGTTCCCGGGCCCCTCCGCACCCCCGCCCGCCGCACTCCCGGGCCCCTCCGCGTTACCGGTCGTACCGCTCCAGGAGCGCCGCGACGTACGTCTCCAGCCGCTCGGCGAGCAGCCGGGGGGTGAGGTCGGCGCGGCCGCTCTCCCGCCAGGGCACCGCGACCTTCTCGGCGTCCGGCGCGAAGGCGAGCGCGTCGAGCAGCCGCCAGTACAGGTGGTCGCGGGGGTGTTCGGCGAGCGTGCCGCCGGCGGCGGTGTAGCGGTCGGCGAAGGCCGTTCCGTGGGCGGCGCCGTGCAGCAGGGCGAGGGCGGTGGCGCAGTGCGCGACGTCGAGGTCGGCGGGGCCCCAGGAGGTCTCCACCCAGTCGACCACGCCGGTGATCCGCAGCGCGGGGCCGTGGCCGGTGAGGAGCACGTTGCCGGGGTGGTAGTCGCGGTGCAGGAAGAGTGGCTGGTGTCCGGGGGCCGGGCGGTCGATGAGGGCGACGGCGCGGGTCCAGAGGGCGGGCCGGGTGGTGGTGGGCGGGACGGCGACGCGTTCGGGTGCCGTCCAGGCCTGGTAGGGGCGCGGCCGGGTCGGGCCGGTGGTGGGGGTGCGGTGGATCGCGAGCAGTTGCCGGGCCATCAGTTCGGCCTGCCGTTCGGCGTCCGCGCCGTCCAGCCGGATCGTGCCGGGCAGCAGCGTCATCAGCAGCGAGGGGTGTTCGCAGCGCTCGGCGCGTTCGTCGACCGCGACCAGGCGGGCGGCGGGCACCTCGCCGGGACCGAGCAGGTCCAGGACGGCCGCCTCCCGGCCGAGCAGTCCCTCGGCGTGCTCGACGAAGAACGGTTCGACGAACGAGCGCAGCACCAGCGTCCGTCCGCCGTTCGGCCCGGCGACCTCGATCCGGCGCATCTCGGAGGTCCAGCCGCCGCGCAGCCTGGTCGCTCCGGTGAGGCGTTCGCCCTGGTCGAGCTGGTCCGAGATCCACGCGGCGGTGCGTTCGCCGATCAGTTCCGTCACATGTGACACCTTACCCACCGCATCCCCGGCCGTTCCGGCGATCGGTCGGCCCGCCCGACCTGACCCACGGTCAACGGCTGCTCCCAGTACGCGGGTTCAGCGGGGGTCGGGAGTGGACGCCCGGGCCGCTTTTCATTACGGTCTGGCTGCAAACCTCTATTCGGACGATCACTCGATCGAATGAGCCCGACCGGAAGAAGGAGCCCCGATGGCCTCGCACCGTCGCCCCAAGCAGCCCAGCCGCACCCGGGTGACCGTGCTCACGGGGGCCGCCGCGACCGCGGTCGCGCTGTCCGCCCAGGTCGGTGCGCAGGCGGCGCCCGCCCAGCCGAACAAGGACGAGGTCAAGGCGCAGGTCGACCGGCTCTCCGAGGAGATGGAGCGGGCGACCGAGAAGTACAACGGCGCCAAGGAGCGCTCCGACCAGCTGCGCCAGCAGGCCGGCCAGCTGCAGGACCAGGTGGCCCGCGGTCAGGAGCAGTTGAACGAGCTGGCCTCGGGGCTGGCGGCGGTGGCCGGGGACCAGTACCGGCAGGGCGGCGTCGACCCGTCGATGCAGCTGATCCTCTCCTCCGACCCGGACGAGTACCTCGCCAAGGCCGCCTCCTTCGACCAGGCCGCCGGCACCCAGGCCGAGACGCTCAAGTCGCTCAAGGAGCAGCAGCGCCGCCTGGACCAGCAGAAGCAGGAGGCCACCGCCGTCCTGGCCGAACTGGACGGCGAGGCCAGGACGCTGAGCGACACCAAGAACGAGGTGCAGTCCAAGCTCGCCGAGTCGCGCCGGCTGCTCAACCAGCTCGGCGCCGCCGACCGCGCCGCGATCCTCGCCGACGAGGGGGGCACCGCCTCCCGCGGCTCCGACCGGGTCGACCTCGCCGCGCTGCCGAAGGCCTCCGGCGCCGCCGCCCGGACCGCCGTCGACGTCGCGCTCGCCCAGCGCGGCAAGCCGTACGTCTGGGGTGCCGAGGGCCCGGGCAGCTTCGACTGCTCCGGGCTGATGGTGTACGCGTACGCGAAGGCCGGCGTGCACCTGCCGCGCACCTCGCAGGAGCAGGCGCGGGTCGGCGGCGGCGTGGGCCGCGACTGGCACGCCGCCCAGCCCGGCGACCTGGTGATCTACAGCGTGCACGGCGCCCAGGACCACGTCGCGCTGTACCTCGGCGACGGCGTCGTGGTGCACGCGCCCAAGCCGGGGGCGCCGGTCCGCACCATGGCGGTCGACGCCCTGCCGATCAGCACCATCCGCCGGGTCTGACCTCCCGGCGCGGCCGGGCGACGGGCCGCTCCGCCTCCCAGGCGGGTCAGGTGCGGGCGGCCGCGCGGCGCTCGGGCAGCTGGCCGGCCACGATCGAGGCCAGCGCCAGCCCGAAGCCCAGCAGTTGCACCGCGCCGAGCGTCTGGTCCAGCAGCAGCGCCCCGAGCACCGCCGCGACCAGCGGCGACAGCAGGCCCAGCACCGCGACGCCGGTGACCGGCAGGCGGCCGATGCCCTGGAACCAGAGCGCGTACGTGAGCAGTCCGCCGACCAGGCCGAGCCAGAGGTAGCCGAGCGCGGCCCGGCCGTCGATCGCCGGGGGCGCGCCTTCGAACAGGAAGGTGACGGGCAGCAGGAACAGTCCGCCGGCGGTGAGCTGCCAGCCGGTCAGCGCGAGCGGGCTGACGCCCTCGGGGCGGCCCCAGCGCTTGGTGAGCGTGACGCCGAGGGCCATCGTGGCGGCACCGCCGAGACCGGCGGCCACGCCGACGGCGTCCAGGGCCGCGCTCGGCCCGATCACCACCAGCCCGACCCCGAGCACGCCCACCAGCCCCCAGCCCAGCCGCCGGAGGGACAGCCGCTGGCGGAGCACCGGCACGGCGAGCAGCGCGACGACCATCGGCTGGGCGGCGCCGAGGGTGGCGGCCACGCCGCCGGGGAGGCGTTCGGCGGCGGTGAACAGCAGCGGCAGGAACAGCCCGATGTTCAGCACCCCGAGCACGGCGGCCTTGCCCCACCAGGTGCCGCGCGGCAGCGTCCGGGTGAGGGCCAGCGCGATCAGCCCGGCGGGCAGGGCGCGCAGCAGGCCGGAGAAGATCGGGTGGCCCGGGGGCAGCAGTTCGGTGGTGACCACGTAGGTGGTGCCCCACACCATCGGGGCCAGCGCGGTCAGCGCGGTGCGGGCCAGGGTGCCGGAGGTGCCGCCGCGGGGCGAACCGGTGGGGGTTCCGGGCGCGTCGAGCGGGCTGACGTTCGCGGTGGTGCCGGTGTTCGCTCTCATGGGAAGCAGTCTGGTCCCGCCCCGATTGATGAGTCCAACACATGTTTGTCAGACCATCGATCTCCCTTCATGATTGATCCCATGGAACTCCAGCAGCTGCGCTACGTCCTCGCGGTGGCCGAGACCCTGAGCTTCACCCGGGCCGCCGAGCGCTGCCTGGTCGTGCAGTCCGCGCTCAGCCACCAGGTGGCCCGGCTCGAACAGGAGCTGGGCGCCCGGCTGTTCGAACGCACCAGCCGCCGGGTCCGGCTGACCGCCGCCGGGGAGGCCTTCCTGCCGGCCGCCCGGCAGTGCCTGGAGGCGGCCGAGCGGGCGGCCGCCGAGGTCGCGGCGGCGGTCGGCGAGGTGCGCGGACGGCTCGCGGTCGGACTGATCTCGACCGTCACCGCGGTGGACATCCCGGTCGGGCTGCGCGAGTTCCGCGGCCGGCACCCGCAGGTGCGGATCAGCCTGCGGGTCGGTGCCAGCAAGGACCTGGTCGAGCAGGTCCGCCAGGGCGCACTGGACGTCGCCTTCCTCGGCCTGCCGACCACCTTCCGGCCGGAGGGCGTCACGGCCCGCGAGCTGGCCCGGGGCCGCCTGGTCGCCGCGGTCGCCCCGGACCACCCGCTGGCCGCCCGGGAGCGGGTGCCGCTGCGCGAGCTGGCCGCCGAGCCCTTCGTCGACCTCCCGCCGGGCACGGCGGGGCGGGCCCAGACCGATCTGGCGTTCGCCGCGGCGGGGCTGGTGCGCGACGTGGCCTTCGAGGTCGACGAGGCCTCCTACATCCCGCGCCTGGTGGGCCCCGGGCTGGCGGTGGCGATGCTGCCCGCCGCGTACGTCCCGCAGCTGACCGGCATCGCGGTCGTCGAGGTCACGGATGCGCCGACCCGGATCGAGACGGTGGTCTGGCCGCGCACCGGGCCGTCCCCGGCGACCGGCGCGTTCCTCGCCCTGCTCCGCATCCCGGCGACGGCCGCCGGCTGACCCACCCCACCCCACCCCACCAGTACGACAATCCGATGATGACCCGTCAGGTCTCCGCCGCATTGCGCCTCGTGTCCCCGCGTTTCCGCTTCCGCGATCCGCTGGCGGGGCGTTCGCGGCCTGTGCTTACCTGACGCCGTGACCGTCCGGCGGCGGCACCGCACCGCCCGTGCGGAGCCCCCCGCAGGTCCGCGCGGGTCCGCACGGGTCCGCACGGGCCCGTCGGCGGCGCCCCTCCCCTGCCCCTCCCGCGTCCGAGCGGCGGCTTCGCCGTGCCCGGGGCGCGCCCGTGATCCCGTACAGGAGCAGCATGTCCGAGCAGAGCCCCGCGGCCGTCCCCGGCTGGTCGTTCGAGACCCGGCAGATCCACGCGGGCGCGCAGCCCGACCCGGCGACCGGGGCGCGGGCGGTGCCGATCTACCAGACCACCTCGTTCGCCTTCCGGGACACCGCGCACGCCGCCGACCTGTTCGCGCTCGCCGAGCCCGGCAACATCTACACCCGGATCCACAACCCCACCACCGACGTGCTGGAGCAGCGGCTGGCCTCGCTGGAGGGCGGCGTGGCGGCGGTCGCGCTGGCCTCCGGGCAGGCCGCCGAGACGCTGGCGCTGCTGACGGTGGCCCAGGCGGGCGACCACCTGGTCTCCTCGGCCTCGCTGTACGGCGGCACCTACAACCTGCTGCGGCACACGCTGCCCCGGTTCGGCGTCGAGGTGAGCTTCGTCGAGGACCCGGACGACCTGGAGGCCTGGCGGGCCGCGATCCGGCCGAACACCAAGGCGCTGTTCGCGGAGTCGCTGGGCAACCCGCGCGGCAACGTGCTGGACGTGCGCGGGGTCGCGGACGTCGCGCACGCCGCCGGAGTGCCGCTGATCGTCGACAACACCGTGCCGACCCCGTACCTGCTGCGGCCGCTGGAGCACGGCGCGGACGTCGTGGTGCACTCGGCGACCAAGTTCCTCGGCGGCCACGGCACCACCATCGGCGGCGTGGTCGTGGACGGCGGCGGCTTCGACTTCGGCGCCGACCCGGAGCGCTTCCCCGGCTTCAACGAGCCCGACCCGAGCTACCACGGCCTGCGCTTCTGGGACGCCCTCGGACCGGGCGCGTTCGCCGCCAAGCTGCGGGTGCAGCTGCTGCGCGACCTCGGGCCCGCGCTCTCGCCGCACTCGGCGTTCCTGCTGCTGCAGGGCGTGGAGACGCTGTCGCTGCGGCTGGAGCGGCACACCGCGAACGCCCTGGAGCTGGCCCGCTGGCTGGAGCAGCGCGACGAGGTCGCGGCCGTCCACTACCCGGGCCTGCCGTCCAGCCGCTGGTACGACGCGGCGCAGCGCTACCTGCCGCGCGGCGCGGGCGCGGTGCTCTCCTTCGAGCTGCGCGACGGCGTGGAGGCGGGGCGGCGGTTCGTCGACGGGCTGGAGCTGTTCAGCCACCTCGCCAACATCGGGGACGTCCGCAGCCTGGTGATCCACCCGGCCTCGACCACGCACAGCCAGCTGGACGCCGAGCAGTTGGTCGCCACCGGGACGGCGCCGGGCCTGGTGCGGCTGTCGGTCGGGCTGGAGAGCGTCACCGACCTGCGGGCCGACCTGGAGGCGGGGTTCCGCTCGGCGAAGGGCGCGTCGTCCTGAACGGCCCGGCCCGGGTCGCCGTCCCGCCCGCCTCCGGGGCCTGGCGGGACGGCGACCCGGTCGGCCGGCGGCACTGGTTCGCGCTGCCCGGGCCGCTCGCCCTGGAGGCGGGCGGCGTCCTGCCGGGAGCCCGGCTGGCGTACCAGAGCTGGGGCACGCCCGCCCCGGACGGCTCCAACGCGGTGCTGGTGCTGCACGCGCTGACCGGCGACAGCCACCTCACCGGCCCGGCCGGGCCCGGGCACCCGACGGCGGGCTGGTGGACGGAACTGGTCGGGCCGGGACGGGCGCTGGACACCGACCGCTGGTACGTGGTGGCGCCGAACGTGCTCGGTGGCTGCCAAGGCTCCACCGGCCCGTCCTCGGCCGCGCCGGACGGACGGCCCTGGGGCAGCCGGTTCCCGTTCCTCACCCAGCGCGACCAGGTGGCCGCCGAGGTGCTGCTGGCCGACGCCCTCGGCATCGACCGCTGGGCGCTGGTGGTCGGCGGCTCGATGGGCGGGATGCGCGCGCTGGAGTGGGCGGTGGCGCACCCCGGACGGGTCGGGGCGCTGCTGGTGCTGGCCACCTCGGCGGCGGCCTCGGCCGAGCAGATCGCGCACGCCTCCGCGCAGTTGCACGCGATCCGCGCGGACCCGGGGTGGCACGGCGGCGACTACCACCACCTGCCGCCGGGCGGCGGCCCGCACCGCGGGCTGGGCCTGGCCCGCCGGCTGGCCCAGATCACCTACCGCAGCGAGTCCGAGCTCGCGGCCCGCTTCGGCCGGGCCCCGCAGTCCGGCGAACACCCGTGGCGGGGCGGGCGGTTCGCCGTCGAGTCGTACCTGGACCACCACGCCGCGAAGCTCGCCCACCGCTTCGACGCGGGCAGCTACGTCGTCCTCAACGAGGCCATGAACGCGCACGACCTCGGCCGCGGCCGGGGCGGCACCGCCTCGGCGCTGCGCCGGGCCGCCGTTCCGGCGCTGGTCGCCGCGGTCGACTCGGACCGGCTGTACCCGCCCGCCCAGCAGGCCGAGTTGGCCGCGCTGCTGCCGGACGCCGACGCGCCCCGGGTGATCACCTCGCCGTACGGGCACGACGGTTTCCTGCTGGAGGCCGCCCAGGTGGCGCCGCTGTTCGCCGAGCTGCTGCCGGCCGGTCGGCACTGAACCACCGGCGCTGAACCACCGGCCCGGGCCTGCGGGTTCAGGCGATCGAGGCGGCCACGATCGCGGCGGCGGCGAGGTTGCAGCTGGCCGACACCCACACCGCCGGGTGCGGTTCGGCGGAGACCAGGACCGTGCCGAGCCGCCCGGGGGTGAGCAGGTCCAGCAGCCAGAAGGCGAGCGCCATCAGCAGCAGGCCGAGGACGCCGAAGCAGAGCGTGGAGAGCAGGCCCTTGCCGAAGTCGTCGTAGGTGTACCGGATCGCGGTGTAGACGATGCCGCCGACGCCGAGCAGCGCCGAGCTGAGCAGCACGGCCGCGTTGCGGTTGCCCTCGGCCCAGATCAGCCGGCCCAGCTTGCCCGGCGTGAGCACGTCGATCAGCAGGTAGCCGAGCAGCAGCAGCACCAGGCCGACCAGGCCGTAGACGGCGGCCGCACCGAGGCCGTGGAGGATGTCGTTCATCTGCGGGGGCTCCCCGGGGGTTCGGGCGGTCGTACGGCCGCACCTCGGTCAAGGATCGGCAAAAGATATCCCACGCCCCTGGCGTCCCGTCAGTTCCCCGGGGTCCCTCCCCTATCATTCGGCGGCACGCGTACGATGATCCGCCATGACACCGCCGCCCTCCTCAGCCGGACCGGACCGGTCGACGCCCGGCTCCCGCCGCCGCTCGGGCTTCGTCGCCCTGGGCATGGTCGGCACCCTCGCGCTGACCCTTTCCGGCTGCTCCTCGTCCACCAAGACGCCCAGCCGCTGCGTCGACCCGGGCACCCTCAAGGTCCTCGACTCGCACTCCTGCACGGCGGGCGGCGCGGGCGCCGGCCAGTGGTACTACTGCGGGTCCGGCGGCACCGTCGCGAGCGGCGGCACCTTCAGCAAGTCCGCCGCCAAGCGCGGCGGTTTCGGCTGCCCCAAGGGCAGCAGCAGCGGCTCGGGCGGGGGCTGATCCGGGTGCGCCGCCACACCATCGCCCCGCGCCCCGACTGGCTGGCCACCGTCGAGTCCCAGGGCCTCGTGTACGCGATGTGCTCCGACCCGTGCAACCAGGGCGGGCCGCACGCCTACTGGGACGAGAGCGCCTACTACGAGTTCTCGCTGCCCGAGGTCGAGGCCCTGGAGGAGGTCGTCGAGGAGCTGCACGCACTCTCGCTGGCCGCCGCCGAACACGTGGTGCGCACCGGCCGGTTCGCCGACTTCGGCATCACCGACCCGCGGCTGGCCGCCGTCGTCGCCGAGTCCTGGCGCCGCCGCGACGAGCAGCCCAGCGTGTACGGCCGCTTCGACCTGGCCTACGACGGCACCGGCCCCGCCAAGCTCTTCGAGTACAACGCCGACACCCCCACCTCGCTGATCGAGGCCGCCGGACCGCAGTGGTTCTGGATGGAGGAGCGCTTCCCCGAGGCCGACCAGTGGAACTCGCTGCACGAGCGGCTGGTCGAGTCCTGGGCGAGCCAGAAGCACCTCCTGCCGCCCGGCCCGGTCCACTTCGCCCACTCCCGCGGCGACACCGAGGGCGAGGACTGGCTCACCACCCTCTACCTGCAGGAGTGCGCCGAACAGGCCGGCCTGCGGACCGTCGGCATCGCGATGGAGGACATCGGCTGGGACGAGCTGTCCGGCCGCTTCGTCGACCTGGAGCACCGCTTCATCCGCTCCGCGTTCAAGCTCTACCCGTGGGAGTGGCTGGTCGACGACGAGTTCGCCGACCACCTGCTGGACGCCGTCGACCTCGGCGGCGGCACCGGCTCCACCCTGTGGATCGAGCCCCCCTGGAAGATGCTGCTCTCCAACAAGGCCCTGCTGGCCGTCCTGTGGGAGCTCAACCCGGGCCACCCCAACCTGCTGCCCGCCTACCTCGACGGCCCGCGCGAACTCGCCGACCCCGGCGGCCCCGGGTACGCCGCCAAGCCGCTGCTCGGCCGGGAGGGCGCCGGCATCCGCATCGTCGAGCCCGACGGCCGCCAGACCCGGCTCGCCGACTGGGCCGGCGACCCGGACCGCTACGGCGCCGAGGGCTACTGCTACCAGCAGTACCACCCGCTGCCCGACTTCGACGGCAACCGCCCCGTCCTCGGGACGTGGGTGGTCGACGGCGAGTCCGCCGGCCTGGGCATCCGAGAGACGGACGACAGCCCCATCACCCACCAGGGCGCCCGCTTCCTCCCCCACCTGATCCGCTGATCAACCGCCCAGCCGTCCCGCCGCTCCGCCCTCCCGCGGCCGCTCCGCAGATCAGCCCTCCGCCGGGGCTCCGGGGCGGCCCGCCCGGGAGCGCTGCGCCGGGATCAGCGGGACGGCCCGGCCGCTCGCGGGCGTCGGCACCGGCACCGGCACCGGGTGCTTGGGGGCGATCCGCGCCAGCGAGGCCAGCCGGGCGCGGCTGGTCTGCCGCTCCACCGTCCCCCGGCAGCGGGAGCGGCCGGTGGCCGACACGTCCGGGGCGGTGAAGTGCTCGGCGGCATAACGGCGGAAGAGTTCACGGCGGGTCATCGAAACCTCCTGGGCGGCCGGGGCCGACGGGCGGCCGTCTTCGGGAACGCCCCAAGCAAAACCCGGTCCGGGCGCCCGAACAATGCGTACTCCCTACCCAACCTCCGGCCCGAACCCTGGGTACCCCGCTCCCCACCGGGCCACTACCCACCCTTCGCCCGCCGCGATGGGTACCACTACGCATTGATCACCCCGTCCGCCCACCGGTTAGCTGGTACCCGTTCCCTCCCACCCCCGACCCGGAGGTCCGGATGACCCGCCGCGAACGCTTCCGCCTGTACGCCAGCGAGCACTTCACCGCCCGCACCGACCAGCCCGCGACCGGTCGCCGCCGCGGCACCGTCGAACGCCAGACCCGCCGGGCCACCCTCACCCGGCTCGCCCGGCTCTCCCACCACCCCCGGACCTGAGAACTGCGCGGCCCCACCATGACCCTCATGACCCTCACCGCCACCGTCCCGGCTCCCCCCGCCGCGCCCGCTCCGCGGCTGCTGCCCGCGGTCGACCCCCCGCTCTGGCTGGTCACCATGCCCACCACCGGCCGCACCGGCGCCCGGGGCGAACAGACCTTCGCCGTCCGCGCCCTCACCCACGCTGACGCCCTCGCCGCGGCCACCACCACCGCGTACGACCACCCGGCCCTCCGCCACCGCCGCGGCGCCCGCATCGACCCGGCCTCGGCCCGCGCCACCCTGCACCACTGACCGGCCGGCCACCGCGGCCCCGCCCGCAGCCTGGCGCCGACCGCACCCCCGCCCGCCGCGCTTCAGGCCACCGGCAGCCCGTCAGCCCTCCGCCAGCGCCTCCGCCACGTCCTTCCGACCGACGCCCAACTTCCGCAGCACGCTGGCCACGTGGTGCTCGACCGTGCGGGGCGACAGGAACAGGGCCTGGGCGATGTCCTGGTTGCTGGCGCCCTGTCCGAGCAGCTCCGCGACCTGCCGCTCGCGCGGCGAGAGCGCCTCGCCGTAGCCGCGCCGCCCCGGCGAGGCCATCCGTCCCAGCCCGAGGTCACGTCGGACGTGCTGGCAGCGGGCCGCGTCGGAGGCCGCCCCGAGCGTGGTGTAGGTCGCTTCGGCGGCGGCCAGCCGCTCGGCCGCAGTCTGCGGGTCGCGGTCGGCGAGCGCCCGCGCCAGCCGCTCCTCCACCCTGGCGACCTCGTAGGGCCGGCCGATGGCACGCCAGGCGTCCCGTGCCCGGCGGTAGGACTCGATCGCCCCACCGGGGTCCGACCCGTCCAGCAGGACGCCCCGGGCCAGGGCGAGCCCCGCGTGCGCGGCCGGCGCGTCCACCCCGTCGAGGGCCTCCTCCGCCTCCTCGATGAGGTGCTGGGCCGCCCCGTCGTTGCCGACGCCCCGCGAGACCTCGACCGCGATCGGCAGCAGCTCCCCGGCCCGGGCCCACGCCCCGGCCTGCCGCAGGATCGCCACGGCGGGCGTCAGCACGAGCGCGGCGGCCTCGGCGCCACGCTCCACCAGCTCCACCCCGCCCAGACCGGCGGCGGCCCTGAGCGCCGCGGTGACCTGCGACTCCCGCTCGCCGTACCGGGCGGCCGACTCGAACTCGGCCCGCGCGAGCGCGAGCCGTCCCCGCGCGGCGGCCATCCGGCCGAACAGCATGGCGCGCTCGACCCGGGCCATCGCCACGTCCGGGTACTCGGCGCCGAGGGCCTCGAACCGCTCCTCCAGCCCCTGCCAGCGGCCGGCCAGGCCGTCCAGGCGCAGCAGGGCGATCCGGCTGTAGCACTCCAGGTAGGAGATCGCCGCCTGCCGGGCCAGGGCGCGGCTCTCGGCCAGCAGCCGTCCGGCCCGCCGGTCGTGGCCGGTCTCCATGGAGATGTCGCCGACGTTGAACAGGGCCCGGGTGGTCTGCCGGACCAGTTCGGGGCTGGAGGCGTCGCGCGGGAGCCGGTCGAGTTCGGGCTGCAGCTCGGGGTCGCCGTCGCGGGCCTGGAAGGTGAGCCGGGTCGCGCGGTAGGCGGCGGCGACCTCCTCGTCGGGTTCGGCCTCCAGGGCCTTGGCCGCCCTGGCCATCCGCTCCCGGGCGGCCGCGCCCGCGCCGTCGCGTTCGTCCATGGCCAGCGCGACCAGGGCCCGGGCCGCGCGGGCGGGCCGGTCGGCGATCAGTTCGTCGGCGGCCTGCTCGATCAGCGCGAAGCCGGCCCGGTCGCCGCCCTGGACGGCGATCCGCAGGCCCAGGGTCAGCCGGACCTCGCCGCGGTCGGCCACCGGGAGCCAGGGGTCGGCGATGATGGTGGTCAGCACCTCGGTGCTGGCCGCGTCGTAGGCGGCGTTCGCGGCCAGCCCGGACAGCGCGCGGGCCGCCCGTCCGCGGCGTTCGGGCGCGAGGTCGGTCTCGGCGAGCAGTTCGCGCAGCAGCGGACCGGCCGCCGCGGTGTCGCCCTGTTCCACCGCCTGCTCGGCGGCCGCCTCGGCGGCCTGCTGCCAGGCGTCCCGGTCGCCGAGGGCGCGGGTGTGCGCGGCGATCCGGGCCAGCGGCTGCGGCTCCCGGCCGCGCAGCGCGTCGATCGCCCGGCGGTGGAGCGCGGAGCGCACCGGGCCCGGTATCCGCCGGTACGCCACCTGCCGGGCGGGCTCCCAGCGGAACGCGTACCTGGCCGGGGCGGGCTCGCTCAGCAGCGCCGCGCGCAGGGCCTCCACCAGTCCGGCGGAGACCTGTTCGGCGGGCAGCGCGGAGACCTCGGCGATGAGTTCCTCGCTGGCGGGCTCGTCCAGCACCGCGGCCGTCTCCGCCACGGCGCGGGCCGCGTCGCCGAGGCCGGTCAGCCGCTCGACCACGGCGTCCCGCAGGCCGCGTGCCAGGTCCGCACCGGCCAGGGCCGCGACGGGGTCCGCCCGCCGCCCGTCCGCGCGCAGGCCCTCCAGGGTCTCCAGGTCCTCGACGACCGCGGCCGGGAGTCCGCCGGACCGTTCGTACAGCGCGCCCGCCAGCGCCGCTGCGGTGCCGGCCGCGCCGCCGGTCGCCGGGCCGGTGCCGACGGCGCTCCGGACCAGCTCCAGCACCTCCGCCTCGTCCAGGGGACCGACCCCGAGCAGTCCTCCGGAGACTCCGGGCGGGCACCGGTAGGCGGCGCCGAGCACGGGCGTACCGTCGGGGAGCTCCTCCGGCCGGTAGGTCACCAGCAGGGACAGGCCCGGGTGCGGGTCCCTGGCCAGCAGCAGCAACAGCTCCCTGGTCGCCCGATCGGCCCACTGCGCGTCCTCGATCAGCAGGACCACCTCGCCCAGGGCGTCGAGCAGCGCCCGCAGGCCCCGGGCCAGCCGGTACCGCTCGTCGCCCCCCGCGCCGGCGGTGTCCTCCGGCAGCAGGTCGGCCAGGTCCGGCAGCCAGGCCCGGAGCACGCCGGTGCTCGGCGGCACCTCGGTGGTCTCCCGCAGGACCGGCCGGCTGCGCCGCAACGCGTCCAGCAACGGACCGTAGGGGGGCGGGTCGGCGAGCGGGTGGCAGCGGCCGGTCAGCACCCGTTCCCGGGGCACCCCCGCCTCCGCCAGCGCCCGTCCGACCAACGCGGACTTCCCGACGCCGGCGTCGCCCTCCACCAGCACCACGGCCGGCGCCGCCCGCACCGCCCCGACCAGCCACGCCACTTCGCGCTGCCGCCCGACGAAACCCGGCGCTCCGCCGTCGTACCTCATCGCCGCACACCCCATCCGCACACCCGACCCGACCCCACGAACCGGCGAGAGCACGCACGTTCCATACGCCCCATCATGCCGTGCCTCCCCGACGCCCCGACCCCCGGCCGCCGCCCCGCCGTCCGCAGCCGCTCCCGGCCCGCTCGCGGGCGCTTCCGCACCGCGCCGTGTTGCGGGGCGGGTGGCTCCCTGGCGAGCATGAAGAAACTGCGTGCGACCTCACCCGAGCGACCCCGAGTGACGAGGACAGGTGCTGTCATGACCGACTGGGACGCCCAGGACCCGGACCCCGCCGAGGACGACGGCGTTCTCGAACCTGCCGACTCGCTGCTCACGGACCGGTTGGACGACGATCCGCTCGACACCGGGATCATCCCTCCGGACGGCTACCAGGGCGCCACCGCGTACGGCACCACGCCGGAGGAGGCCGAGCGCGGGGAGTCCCTGGACCAGTTGCTGGCCGAGGAGGAGCCCGACACCGGTCCCGAGGCGGTCGACGACCGCTGGGCCGACGGCCCCTCGCCGCGGGCCGGCCGCCTGGTCGAGGACGGCATCGACACCGAGGGCACCGACGTCGGCCCGGACTCCGGCGCCGCCAGCGCGGAGGAGGCCGCCGTGCACCTGGTGTACCCGGACGAGGACGCGGAGGCCGAGTTCGACGACGCCGAGCCGGACGAGCCGCTGCGCGAGGCGGTCAGGTTCACCGTGCTCGACGACCTGGCCGACCGGGTGCCCGACGACGACTACCGCTGAGCCGCCCGGCCCTCCCGTTCTCCCGCCCTCCCGGTCCTCCCCGCGCTCAGTCGCGCACCTCCACCACCTCCACCTCCAGGTCCGCCACCAGCAGCCGGGGCCCGCTCTCGTCGGCCTCGGCCAGCACGGTCCCGTCCGGCGCCCACACCGCGCTGCCTCCGCAGCCCGTCCACGGCCCGGCGGAGCCGACGTGGTTGGCCAGTACCACGTACATCCCGGTGGCCTTCGCGATCGCCGGGTGCACGGTACGGCGCTCCTCGCGTCCTCCTCCCGTCCCGTACAGCGAACTCGCGAGGTGGATCCGGCAGCCCCGGGCGGCGTTCCGCGCGGACACCTCCGGGAAGTGGTTGTCGAAGCACGTCGCCAGTGAGTAGCCGACACCGCCCAGCCGGAAACGGCCGCCACCGCTGCCCGGCTCGAACACCTCCCGCTCGTTCTCGTACAGGTGCTCCTTCGCGTACACCGCCAGCACGGCACCGTCCGGGGCGTACACGGTGCTGGCGATCACGGGGCGTCCTCCCGGCCCCGCTGCGGCCCCGTTGACCACCACCGCGATGCCCGTCCCGCGCAGCGGGTCGAGGCGCGGGTCATCCGCCTCGGTCCACCACGCGCGGTCCGCACCGATCCGCTCGGGCACGTACCCGGTGAGAGCCAACTCCGGACAGACCATCACCGCGCTGCCGGCCTCCCGGGCGTCCACCGCCAGATCGGCGATCTGACGCACGTTGGCCTTCACGTCCCCCACCACGCATTCGAACTGGGCCGCCGCCACCCGCACTCGTACCACTCCGGTCTCCTCTCCGCTCCCCACCACGAGGACTGCCCGGACGCTACCGCCCGTGCTCCCCCGACCCGCTACCCGCCCTGTCGCGAACCGCGCCTTCCCGAAACCGCGTCAGCTGCTCCACCAGCCGGTGAGACCGGAGCGCCCCGCAGAACCGGGTGAACGGCCGACCGCTTTCCCACCCATACCGCAGACCGACGCCCGATCGACGGAAACCCGCCGGTGCCGGGAGCGGCCGCCGCCGAACTGCTCGATCATTCCGGCCTCCTGCTGGATGTGGACTCGCACCGCCACGAGCTGACGACCCGGAAGGTGCCCGATCCCTACGGAACCCACACCCGAAAAGAGCGAAAAAACCGCCAAACCATCCATGTGGATATTTATTTCTTCCCACCTGTTCGATACAACCATCCGCCGTCGGAACGGTTTCCCGGAAATAGACGGTCCCCGGGTTTCACCCGGTGATCCGCGTCTGCGGTTCCACCGCCCTCGGCCTCATTAGGGGAAGGGAGGGCGCACCCGGTCCGGCTGCTGCTCCGGCCGTTCACCGCGGAGGACCCGACCTCCTGGTGCACCGACGTGTCCCACCGGCTGCGCACTTCCGGCGACGGCATCCACTTCGCCGTCACCGACGCCGGGTCCGGGCGGTTGTTCGGAACGGTGGGACTCAAGAAGACCGACTGGCCGGCCCGGGTACTGGACCGCGCCGTGGGCGCGTGGCCTGGGCGTGACGGCCGAGGCGACGCGGGCCCTCGGCGAGTGGCTGCTGGGCGAGCAGGGCTTCCAGCAGGTCGCCGAGAAAGCCGGTCTCCAGCGGGAGGGTGTTCCGCAGAACGCCGGCTACGTGCACGCCGGCCGGGTCGACCTCGTCCTCTTCTCCCTGGCGCCCGACGCCGGACCGGCGTCGGGCGGTCTTCACCTGTGCAGGACGAGGAAGCGCGCACTGAACCAGAGCCCGATGAATCCGACGACGTTGCCCGCCGCCATCAGCCTCGACAGGTCTCCGGCGTCGACGGGACCGGGTATCAGGAACGTGGCGCCCAGCATCGCCGCGAAGTAGACGACGTTCAGCAGGAAGGCCGCCCCCGCCCGACCGATCTGCTCCAGGTAGCCGAGCAGGGCGAGCGTCCCCCCGAAGAGCACGAGGGTGGGGCCGACCCAGGCGAAGTACTCGGCCGCGACGGCGGCGGCGGCCCGATCGGTGGTCAGGGCCCGGGCGATCGGCTCGCGCAGCAGGAACGCCGCGGTCCCGAGCAGGAGGTACGGGGGGATCGACAGGCGCAGGGTGGTGACCAGACCGGCGTGGTTGAGCTCCCGTCGGCTCTCACCGGGCCGCAGGGTCACGGCGACCGCCGCGCCCGAGCCGGCGGCCATGGCTATCACCATCAGCAGTCCCACGGCCGTCTGTCCGAGGGCGAACCCCGCGACTTCGGCCGTACCGGCCGAGCGCAGCACCCGCAGGTAGCCGAAGGTCACCGTGGACAGCAGCAGGAACGTGCCCGCCACCGGCGCGCCGAAGCCGAGGAGTTCACGCGCCGCACCCCGGCTGCCGGTGAGCGCGGGCCGGGCCACCCCCTTCCGCTTGAGGACGATCACGACCGCCGCGCCGATGACGCCGGTGGCCGGCAGGCCGCCGATCGGCACGGCGAGCACGCCGAGCCCCGTGACGGCGTGGAGCGCCGTCGTTCCGGCGATGGAGAGCACGGTGAACAGCACGCCCAGCCAGGCCGCCGGGGCGGTGTGGCCCAGCCCGCGCAGGACGCCCGTGCCGAGGTAGGGGACCAGCCCGAGCACGGCGGTCGCGGCCACCGCCACGATGAAGACCAGCACCGAGTGCCGTGCCTCGGGGGCGACTCCGAGGGCGGTGAGGAACGGGCCCGAGGCCGCGAGCACGGCCACGGCTTGCAGTACCAACAGCCCCGCGCCGATGGCGAAGAAGGTCGGTACGGACCGGAGCGCGTCCCGGCCCCGGCCGTGGCGGGCGGCGATGCCGGCGGAGACCTGGGCGGCGACCACCAGCCCTTCCGTCACCGCGAGCACGAGGTATCCCACGGGCGTGTACACGGATCGAACGTAGAGCGCGTCGGGCCCCAGGCGCCCCAGGAAGGCCACCGTCCAGGTCTGCAGCACCAACCCGGCCACCAGGCCGAGCAGGATGGACACGGCGAACCGCCCCGCCGACACGTCCAGCGAAGCGAGCGCCCGTTCCCGGCTCCCGACCGTGCTCGTGATTTCCCCCGTCATGGTTCCCCTCCTCGTCGCGTCGACGTCCTCCGGGTGTCGGAACTGTCGACGCGGACGACCGTAGCCGGACATTTTTATGAATTCAATAATTAAATTTCTCCCGGGGCGCCACTCACCGGAAGCCTCCGCCGGCGCAGCCCGCCGCCGAGCCCGTGCGGGACGACCATCCCCCTTGAGAAGTCGACAAGGTGCCGAGAACGCCTTCGCGCCCTCCTGTCGCTGTCCGATCAGTTACCGCGGCAGGATTCGAAGCAACCCTCTTTCCGGCCAGCAAGGCCTCGATTCACTCCTTCGAGCAGTTCTGCGTAACCGTCGCCCGACCTCGACGGTGCACTCGAAAATCTCCGCCGAATAATAATTTGCAGGCGATCCTCCCCTCTCCTAGTCTTGGGCAGCACCACGTCCCGAAGGGAGTTCCACAATGGTTCCGATAATTCGCGGCCGTTCCACGGCGCCCCCGATCGTCGCGCCCTCCTTCCGGTCCGTCCCCACGCACTAGTGCGGCGGACCGCCACGATCGGGTTCCGCGCCTCCCACCCCTTTCTCCGGAGGCACCGTGATCTTCCGTCCGATCGTTCCGCAGGAAATCAACGCCGTGCTGGCCCAGATCCGGCCCGACCCGTCCACGACGGTCTCCGCCGAGACGGTCCGCGCACGCCTGGCCGACGGCGAGTACCGCCCCGGCTGGATCTGGGTGGCGGAGCCCGCACCGGGCCGGGCCCCGCTGGCCGTCGCCATCTGGTGGGGCAGCCCCACCGATCCCCGTCCGAGCAATCTGGACGCGTTGTTCGCCCGGTCCGACTCGATGTCCGACTTCGTTCCTCCGGGCCGACTGCCCCGCGGTCCCCGACCGACCACCGATCCACGCAGTGCGGTCGCCGCCGCGCTGCTCACCGCCGCCCATCAGGTGTTCGCGGCCGACGGGCTGACGCCGGCACCCGACTACCACCTCTTCCTGCCGCCCGACTGGCGTGACCGCCCCGCGGTCGCCGCTTCGGTTGCGTGGCGTCGTAAGGCGGCGGAGGCGGCGGGCCTGCGTCTGACCGCCGAACGGCTCAGATTCGAGTGGGAGACCGATCGCCCCGTGCCGGCGCTCTCCAGCCGGCTGTTCTTCACTTCGGAGTCCGACGACGAGGTCTTCGTCGACCTCTTCCGCCGGACGTCGCAGAGGAGCCTGGACGCGGCATCCGCCCGGGCGGTCCTCCTGATCGGTGCGGAGGCCCACGCCCGGAGCGAGATCGCCTTCTACCGCTGGGAAATGCCCGGCAAGCGGTCCTGGTGGCGAATAGCGCGCACGTTGACGGGGCGGGCGGTCGGCTTCGCCATCCCCTCACACAACTCCGTCGTACCGGTGGTGGGCCACCTCGGTGTCCTGCCCGAGTTCCGGGGCATGGGGTTCGCCGCCGAAATCCTCGCCGAGACCACCAGGATCCTGACCGCCGAAACCGACGCCGAGGTGATCCGTGCCGAAACCGACCTCTGCAACCACCCCGTGGTCGCCGCCCTCGAACTGGTCGGCTACCGCGACCGCACCCACCGCCTGGTCCTGTCCGCCGTCTGACCGGGGCGGGCGGTCCGCCACCAGCCCGCCCCGGACGGCTTCCAGCTTCCCCGTACGAGAGGAGAACCTCCCATCGGGTACGACTTCCACTGCCGGGCCCCGTCGCACCAGCCCTCCGCCTCCGGCTCACCCCAGCGAGAACGCTCCGCTGGGCGGGGGCGGGGAGTCCTCGGCCGTCTCGTCCGTGACCGGCTCCGCCGCCTGCTCGGGCGTCTCCGTCAGCCTGGCGGGAAACGGGTCGGCGGCGAGCAGACGGGTCAACTCCCCGGTGGGGAGCGGCGCGTCGGAGCCGATCAGCAACACGTTCCCGTAGCGCCGGCCCCGCAGCACCGCGGGCTCGGCCACCAGGCAGACGTGCGCGAACACCGCCGCGACCGTGGCGGCCTGGGCCTTGGCGAACGCGAGCGGCGGGCCGTCCGCCAGGTTCGCCGCGTAACAGCCGCCGGGCCGGAGCGCGGCAGCGGCCCGGCGCACGAACTCGACGCTGGTGAGGTGCGCCGGTGTCCGCGAACCGCGGAACACGTCGGCCACCACCACGTCGAAGCCGGCGACCGCCACGGATGCGAGGGCGGCCCTCGCGTCCCCCACCGTCACGTCGATACCGGAGGGCCAGGGCAGGTGCTCGGCGATGAACTCGGTCAGCGGGCCGTCCAGCTCGACCACCCGCTGCCGCGAACCGGGGCGGGTGGCCGCCAGGTAGCGGGGCAGGGTGAGCCCGCCGCCGCCCAGGTGCAGCACGTCCAGGGGCTCGCCGGGGGCGGCGACCACGTCCAGCAGGTGCGCGATCCGCTGCACGTACTCGAACTCGAGGTGCGTCGGGTCCTGGAGGTCGACGTACGACTGCGGGGTGCCGTCGAGAGTGAGCAACCAGCCGCCCTCGACGTCGATGTCGGGCACCAGCTTCGCGGTGCCCAGCGCCACCCGGCGCTCCACCGGCCGCGGGTCCGCCCCGTCGACGGCGGTGTCACTCACGGCCGGACCTCCGGGAAGCGACGGGACGGAGAACGCTCGACGAAGGAACAGCCATGCGGGCAGCTTAGGCCCCAGCAGGGCGGTCCTCCCAAACGAAGGAGCCTACCGGCCGGTATGGTCGCGGAGGTGGTACCGCCCGGGAGGGTCCGGGGCGGCGCGGCGGAGCAGGGAGCGGATGTGGCTGGCATGGAGTTCCGTGAGGACATCCTGGGTGCCCCGTACGAGGCGGTGGAGCTCCCACTGGTCCCGGACGAGGAGGGGGAGGTCAGCGCCACCCTGGTCCGTCGGCTGGTCGAGGGGTCCCGGCAGGCGGTGTTGTACCTGCACGGCTACAACGACTACTTCTTCCAGACCCACCTCGCGGACCACTTCACGGCGGCCGGCTTCTCCTTCTACGCGCTGGACCTGCGCAAGTACGGCAGGTCGCTCCGCCCGCACCACTCCCCCAACTTCGTGACGGACCTCGCCGCGTACGACGAGGAGTTGGACGAGGCGGTCCGGATCATCCGGGAGCTCGACGGCCACACCCGGCTCCTGGTGAACGGGCACTCGACGGGCGGGCTGGTGGCGGCGCTGTGGGCGGCCCGCCGGACGGGGCGCGGGCTGGTCGACGGCCTGTTCCTGAACAGCCCGTTCCTGTCGATGCCCGCCGGAGCGGCCGTCCGGACCTTGGGCGCCCCAGCCCTCGACGTCATCGGGCGGGCCGCACCGACGCGGAGGCTGCCCGCTCCGCTCAACCCGCACTACGTCCACAGCCTGCACCAGGACCACCGGGGCAGTTGGGAGTTCGATCTCGCCATGAAGCCGGCGGAGGGGTTCCCGATGTTCGCCGGGTGGCTGGCAGCTATCCAGCAGGGGCACCGGAAGGTGCGCCGCGGTCTCTCGGTCGACTGCCCGGTCCTGCTGATGGCCTCCACCGCCTCCACCGTCACCAGCCGGTGGGATCCGGCCCTGATGCACACCGACGCGGTGCTGCGCGCCGATGACATCGCCGCGCTCGCCCCGCGCCTCGGCCGACACGTCACCACCGTCCGGGTGGAGGGCGGGGTACACGACCTGGTCCTGTCGGCCGAACCGGTCCGTACCGAGGTGTTCGCCGAGTTGGACCGTTGGATGGCCGCCTACTTCCCGGCTCCCTGATCCGTCACGCCGGGATCGGCGGTGCCGGCGGGCGCACCGGCAGGTCCGTGCTCCGGCACCGCGGACGCTCAGGATTCGAGCCGGTGGCGCTTTCGGTGGCCACCGGGCAGCCCCGGGCTCTCCACGTCGCCGCGGAGGACGGAGACCACCCCGAGTCCGGCGGCGCTGACCGGCACCGCGAGCAGGGCGCCGATGATTCCGGCGATCCCCGAGCCCGCCACCACCGCGATCATGATGGTGGCGGGGTGCAGTTCGACCGTCCGGCTCTGGATGAGGGGCTGGAGGATGTTCCCCTCGATGGCCTGCACCGCCAGCACCACTCCGAGGGCCCACAGGGCGGTGCCGAGGCCCCCGTTCGCGAGGGCCACCAGGACGGCCACCGTTCCCGAGAGGAAGGCACCGACGAAGGGGATGTAAGCACCCATGAAGACCAGTGCGCCGAGCCCGGCCGCGCCGGGGACCCCCAGGACCAGCAGCCCGATGGAGATGAACGTGGCGTCGATCAGTGCGATCAGGGTGGTTCCCCGCATGAAGCCGGCCATGGCCGTGAAGGCCTGCTGACCGCAGGCGATCACCGTGTCGGCGTGCCGACCGGGGATCAGCTCGTGCATCGCGTCGCCGAAGCGGTGCCCGTCGCGCAGGAAGAAGAAGACCAGCGCGAGGGCGAGCACGCCGCCGGTCAGCAGTTGGGTGACCAGACCGAGTCCGGAGAGGACTCCGTCGGCCAGCGAGTCCACCAGGGTGCTCCCGGAGCCCGAGCTCTCCTTGAGCGCGTACTGGATCTTGTCGCCGAACGGGCCCAGCCAGGAGGCGATGCGGTCGCCCGCCTGCTGGAGGCCGGAAGCGATCTGCGGTGCGCTGTTCACCAGGGAATTGACCAGGAGCGCGATCCCGCCGGTGACCACGAGGACCAGGATCGCGCAGGTCAGCCCGGCCGCCACACCTCGTTTGACACCCCGGCGCACGAACCAGGGCATCACCGGGTAGAGCAGGGCCGTCGCCAGGAGCGCGACCACCATCGGGATGGTCGCGGCCCGCAGTTCCACCACGACGAAGACGGCGAACGCGGCCACGGTGATGAAGAGGATCACCGCCATGGACCAGGCGGCGGCCGACCTGACCGTCGGGGGCAGCATCTGAGCCGGCCGACGGTCGTCCGGGCCGTTGCCGATCGCCACCGGACCGGACGCCGGTCCCGCTACGCCTTCAATCCCCGGGGAGGGAACTCCACTTGGTGTCGTTTCTCGCGAGGGCCCGTTCGGGGCTGCAGTCCGGCCCGGTGTCCGTTCCGGCGGCTGCGGGGGGTCGTCTTCTCCGCCGGGCGCTCCTGGCGTTCCTTCGCCCGCCCGCCCGGCGGGGTCCCGGGCCGCGCCGCCGTCCCGGCTGGGCGTCGACGGACCCCGGCGTTCACCCGGATCCTGCGGATTCGGGGAACCCTCTGCCGTCACCGCCACCTCCACTGCCGTTGTGTCGCCATGATCGTCCAATTTCAACAGACGACGGTCATGGCGCCCTGCAGGAGCTGACGGCGTGGCGCGCCACGCCGAACGTCCGCCCGCGCCCGGACGGCGTCGGCGGGTCAGGGCCGGTGCTGGTCGATCGTGCGGCGCAGCAGGGCGATCCGGTTGGAGGTGAGCGAGTCGACGCCGAGGGCGAGCATCCGCCGCATGGTGCGGCGCAGGTCCACGGTCCAGGTCGCCAGGCCCAGGCCGGCGTCGTGGACGGCGGCCACCAGTCGTTCGTCGACCAGTCCGAAGGGCGGGTTGAGGTAGCTGGGGCGCAGTTCGGCGAGCAGTCGCTGCTTCGGCAGTTGGAGGCGGTTCCAGGTCAGGGAGATCTCCGCGTCGGCGGCGAGTTCGCGCACGGCGAGCATGGCCAGGACCGGGCCGCAGAAGGAGACGCGGTCCGCCATTCCGAGGTCGCTGACGGCCTGCCAGGTGGCGGCGGCCGGGCCGCTGTCGTCCAGGTCGATCATCAACCGGGCGCCCTCCGCGGCGGCGACGGTCTGCAGCGCCTCGGCGAGGGTGGGGATCCGGAGGCCCGGGGAGGCCACTTCCGCCAGCTGGTCGAGTGTCACCCGGCCGATCTGGCGCTGGTCGTTCCAGAGGCGTTCGAGGGTGCGGTCGTGCAGCAGGACGGGCACCCCGTCCCGGGTGAGCTGGACGTCGACCTCGACGGCGTCGGCTCCGGCGACGAGGGCCGCGCTGACCGCCGGCAGGGTGTTCTCGCGGTGCAGGTACGGGTCACCACGGTGGGCAACGGCGCGCACGCGGCTCTTCAACGGAATCGTCCTCTCGCACGGTCGGAACACTCACAGCACTGGCCGTCCCGCCACCGGTCGACCGCAGACCTCCGCATCCTAGGCGGCGTCAGTTCGCGGTCCGTCCCCGACCACCGGTACCGCCCGGACGACCCCGTACCGGGCCGGACCGACACGGGGGCGGGGGCGGGCGGACGGGAGGCTCCGAGCGGCCCGGCTCGGGCTCAGCGCCGTTCGACCACCACGTTGGTCGACTTGATCACCGCGGTCGCGGGCGCCCCGGGGACGAGGCCGAGCTCCTCCGCCGAGTCGCGGCTGATCAGGGAGACCACCCGGAACGGGCCGGCCTGGATCTCCACCTGCGCGGCGACGTCTCCCAGGACGACGGCGGTCACGATCCCGGGGAACCGGTTCCGGGCCGAGGAGCGCCCCTCCACCTCGCCGTTCTCCGGCCGCGCCAGCTCCCGTGCGAACGCCGCGAGTTGCGCACCGGCGATGATCCGGTGGCCGTGCTCGTCGCGCATCGCCGGCAGTCGGCCCGCGTCCACCCAGCGCCGCATGGTGTCGGCGCTCACCCCCAGCATCGCGGCGGCTTCGCCGATGCGGTACGGGTGGACGGGCCGGTCGGACATGACCATCGATGCGACTCCGGGGCGATTCGAGGGGGGAACTGGCAGACCCCGCCATCCTGCCGTACCGGCGTCCCTCCCCACGCACGCCCCACCATCCGCTTCGGCGGGGCGGTGCCGACGGGCGGGCGCGGAGTGGTTCGGTTCCCGCCGGTGGGGCGAGGGGCCGGCTGCGGTGCCTGGTAAGGCGCTCGACCGCGGGGCGGAGGGGCGGAGGAGCGCGGCCTCACTCGCCGCCGAACAGTTCCCGCCGTACCGCGTCCCCGGCGGTGAGGACGGCGCCCGCCAGGACGGCGCCGCCACCCGCGGTGCCGGCCCGCACCTCGGTGGCGAGCGGGGAGAGTCGGGCGAGGTGCCGTTCGACCCGATCTGCCAGTTCAGGGCCGCCCGCCTGTCCGATCTCGCCGCCCAGCACCACGCACCCCGGGTCCAGCACGACGCAGATCGCGGAGGCTCCGACGGCGATCCGCAGGGCCAGTTCGTCCAGGAAGCCGTCGGCGCCGGTCTCGACGGCCCGGCGCACCACGGCTTCGGCCGCAGGCTCCCGCCCCGCACCACGGTCTTCGGCACCCCCCTCGCCGGGAACGTCACCGGCTCCCCGGCCGTCCTGCTCCGTTCCGGCGCCGGGCTGGGGGGTGAGCCCGTGGCGGGCGGCGAGTTCGCAGACGGCCGCGCTCGACACCGTGGAGTGGAAGCCGGCGTCGCACTTCTTCGAGTCCGGCAGTCCGCCGGTTCCGGGCACGGGCAGGAACCCGATCTCACCGGTGCCGCCGGAGGCCCCGCGGCGCAGGCGGCCGTCCAGCACCACGGAGGCGCCGACTCCGTGTCCCAGCCAGATCAGCGCGAAGTCGCGCCTGCCCCGGGCCGCGCCGATGCGGTGCTCGGCGATCCCGGCGAGGTTCACCTCGTTCTCGAGGATCACCTCGGTTCCGGGGCGCGCGCGGAGCGCGGCGAGCAGCTTGGTGTGCCATTCGGGCAGCTTGCCGGAGTTGTTGAGCATGCCGGTCGCCGGGTCGACCAGGCCTGGGGCCCCGACGGCCACGGTGTGCAGTTCGCCGGCGCCGACCTCGGCCGCGGTGGCGAGCAGCGCTTCGACGGTCCGCTCCACCAGCAGGTCGCCGTCTCCCGCACCGGCGTCCGCCCCGCCGCCGCCTCCGGCACCGGGCGCGTGGACGGGCGCGGCGATGGTGGCCGTGCCGAGGGTGCGGCCGGTCAGGTCGGCGACCACCAGGCTGACGCCGGTGGCGCGGATGTCGATGCCCGCGAGGTGCGCGCGGTCGGCGACCAGCCCGTACAGCCTGGCGTTGGGGCCCCGGCGCAGTGCGGCGCTCTCTCCGGCGTGGGCGACCAGGCCGCTGCGCTGGAGGCGTTCGAGCAGGTCGGCGACGGTGGGCCGGGAGAGCCCGGTCAGCGTCCGCAGATCGGATGCGGTGAGCGGGCCCCGTTCGAGCAGCAGGTCGAGGGCGAGCCGGTCGTTGATGGCCCGGGCGGTGCTCGGCGTGGCAGTGCGAGCGGTCGTCATGAGCCTGCATCCTTCCAGAGGTTTCTATCAGGCAGGGTCCCTGATAGTTTATGGCCATCCGACCGACCCAAGGGGGAGCCCGGCATGGGCGAGACTCTCAAGGACGTCCAGCGCGCAAGGGTGAGCGTGGCGCTGGTCTTCGCCGTCCACGGTGCCGTCACCGGCACCTTCGTCACCCGCATCCCGTGGATCAAGGACCACCTCGACCTGAGCCCCGGCCAGCTCGGACTCGCGCTGGTGTTCCCCGCCATCGGCGCGTCGGTGGCGATGCCGCTGGCCGGCCGGATCGTGCACCGGCTCGGCGCCCGGACGGCGCTGCAGGGCCTGCTGACGCTGTGGTGCCTGTCGCTGGCGCTGCCCGCGCTCTCCCCGCACCTGGTGGTGTTCTGCCTGTCGCTGTTCCTCTACGGCGCGACGGCCGGCATGTCGGACGTCGCGATGAACGCGCAGGGCGTCGAGGTCGAGGAGCGGCTCGGTCGGTCGATCATGTCCGGCCTGCACGGCATGTGGAGCGTCGGCGGCCTGGTGGCCTCCGCGTTCGGCGTCCTGGCGGCCCACCAGCACGTGGACGCCCGCGTGCAGTACGCGGTGACCGCGGCGGTCCTGGCGGTGCTCGCCCAGGTGGTGTCCCGCGGGGTGCTGGACGTCCGGCCGAGCGCGGGCGAGGAGGCCCCGCCGAGGTTCGCGCTGCCCCCGAAGGAGGCGCTGGTCATCGGCCTGGTCGGGTTCTGCGCGGTGTTCGCCGAGGGCGCGTCGATGGACTGGAGCGGGGTCTACCTGCGCGACATCACCGGCGCCTCCTCCTCCCTCGCCGCCGCCTGCTTCACCGCCTTCGCCGCCACCATGGCCGCGGCCCGACTGGCGGGTGACGCGGTGGTCCGCCGGCTCGGCCCGGTGCGCGCCGTCCGCCTGAGCGGCGTGGTCGCCACCACCGGCGGCCTGCTGGTGGTGTTCGCGGACACCCCGTACGTGGCCATCCCGGGCTTCGCGCTGATCGGCATCGGCATCGCCGTGGTGGTCCCGCTCGCCTTCGCCGCCGCGGGCCGGGCGGGCAGCAATCCGAGCCAGTCCATCGCCGGTGTCGCCACCATCACCTACACCTCCGGCCTGGTCGCCCCGGCCGTGGTCGGCGGCATCGCGCAGGCCAGCTCGCTGACCGTCTCCTTCATCGCGGTCACGCTGCTGGCCGCCGCGCTGATCCCCGCCGCGACGGCGATGCGCCACCGCAAGTCGACCGGCGCCCCCGTCGCGACCTCCGACTCCCTGGAGCCGATCCACTGACGGACGGCCGGACAATGGGCGGCCGGACGTCCGCCGAGGGGCGCGGGAGATCCACTCCCGCGCCCCTCGGCACGTCCGCACCGAGAACCACCGACCGTCCGCCGCGCGCCGCCCACGGCGCCCGTCTGCCCCGGGACCGCTCCGCCCACCCCTCCGGCAGCCCGTCCGCCTCCCGGCCGTCCTCCCGGCCGACCGCGTGGCAGGCCCCCGCACCGGTGCGCGAGGAGCCCGGCGTCGCACCCGGTGAGCTGCGCCTCCACCCCGCCGTGCGATGCTCCTGGCATGGATTCCGCCCCGCGCAACCCGATCGGCGCCCACGTCCCCGTCGCCGGGAAGGGGCTGGCCGGAACGGGGCTGGCCTACGCGGAGAAGGTCGGGGCGGAGGCGGTTCAGGTGTTCGTCGCCAACCCGCGCGGGTGGGCGACTCCGGCCGGGAACCCCGCGCACGACCTGGCCTTCCGGACGGCCTGCGCCGAGCGGGGCGTCCCGGCGTACGTGCACGCGCCGTACCTGATCAACTTCGGCTCCGACTCGGCGGCGACCCGGGAGAAGTCCGCCGAGTCGCTGACCCACTCGCTGCACCGCTCGGCGGCGATCGGCGCCCTCGGCACGGTCGTCCACACCGGCTCCGCGCTGTGCGGCACCCGCGCGGAGGCGCTCGCCCAGGTCCGGGCCGGGGTGCTGCCGATCCTGGACGGTCTCGACCGGTACGGCGCCGACGCCCCGTGGCTGCTGCTGGAGCCCACGGCCGGGCAGGGCAGCTCGCTCTGCGCCCGGATGGACGACCTCGCCGCCTACCTGGACGCTCTGGACCACCACCCGCTGGTCGGCGTCTGCCTGGACACCTGCCACGCCTTCGCCGCCGGCCACGACCTGGCCGCACCGGGCGGGGTCGACGAGCTCTTCGACGCCCTGCACCGGGCGGTCGGCCCCGGACGACTGCGGCTGATCCACGCCAACGACTCGCAGGACGTCGCGGGCGCCCGCAAGGACCGCCACGAGAACATCGGCGCCGGCCACATCGGCGCGGCCGCGTTCGAGGCACTGCTCGCGCACCCCGCGACCGCCGGTGTCCCGCTGGTCGTCGAGACCCCGGACGGCCGCCACGACCCCGCCCGGGTCGAGGGCGCCCGCCACGCCGCCGACATCGCCCTGCTCAAGCGGCTGCGCCACCCCGCCTCCTGATCCCCCCGTCCCACCGCACCGCCTCCGGACGGACCGGCCGGAGGAGCGGGCCGGACGGACCGGTTAAGCTCCCCGGGTGTCCGCCCCGCAGCTCCCGCTCACACCCGCCGCGTCGACCGTCCCTGCCGCCCCGCCGCCTCCCGGCGAGGTCACCGCGACCGCCGGAGCCGCCGCCGGTCCGGAGGCTCCGGCCGACGGGTCCCGGCAGCCGCTGCGCCGCCCGCGCCGCGGCGCGCTGCTGCGGTTCGGGGCGCTGCTCGCCCTGCTCGCCGCCGCCTCGGCCTCGCTGCTGCTGTGGGACCCGTCCGCCGTGCTGTCGGCCGCCTCGGGGCCGTGGCGGATCCCGATCGCGCTCTTCGCATACGCCTTCAGCACCCTGGTCTTCCTGCCCCGGCCGGCTCTGAACGCGGGGCTGGGGGTGCTGTTCGGTCCGCTGGTGGGCGTGCCGCTGGCGGTCGTGGGGTCGACGGTCGGCGCGGCGGCGGCCTTCGCCCTCGGGCGTTCGCTGGGGCGCGAGGCGTTGCGGCCGCTGGTCCGCGGCAAGGTGCTGTCGGCGCTCGACCGGCGCCTGTCCGAGCAGGGGTTCCGCAGCGTACTGCTGATCCGGCTGTTCCCGGGGGCGCCGTTCCAGGCCGGCAACTTCGCGTGCGCGTTCTCCGGCGTCAGGTTCTGGCCCTACCTGGCGGGCACCCTGCTCGGCGTGCTGCCGTCCACCACGGTGTACGTGGTCGCGGGGGCGAGCGCGAGTTCGCCGACCTCGCCGGCCTTCCTGGTCTCCGCCACGGTGATCGTCGCGATGTGCGCGTACAGCGCCGTCGTGATGTGGCGCTCCCGTCCGCGCCGCGCCGCCCGCTCTCGCTCCCGTTCCTGACCCGGAGCCGTCCCGCCGGGCCCGGCCTGGCGGGGTCCGGCGCGTCCTACCGCTCGACGGCGGGTGACCACTCACCGAGCGACCACAGCACCGCCGTGTTGACGACCATCACGACACCGAGCCCGAGCGCCCACCCGGGCTGCCCGCCGACCGCCAGCAGCGCGACCGCACCGCCCCAGACCAGCAGCTGCACCCCGTACCAGAGGACCGGCGAGTCGCGCACCGGCCGCCGGGGCGCCGCGTAGCGCCCCCACAGCACGACCGCCAGCGCCGGCAAGGCCAGCGCGACCAGTACCCGCAGCACGACCGGCCCGTCCGGCCGGGCCAGGTACCCGCCGATCGCCAGCGCGACCAGTGAGGCCAGTTCGAGGAGCAGGCGCAGCACCAGCTGAGTCCCCGTCACCGCCTTGCGCACGTCCGTACCCGCCCTTCCCCCGTTTCACCACGTCGATGACCGGCTCTTCCTACCACGGCAGCCGCCGCATCCGATCCGCCAGAACGCCCGGTACCGAAAAAGGACTCGCCCGCCCGGTCCGGCCTGCCCCACCATGTCCACATGACGGACACGACTGCGAACGTGAGCACGAGCGCGACCCCGGACCCCACCCCCGCCACCGACCGGGTGAGTCCGCCGTTCGCCGCCGACGAGGCGACCATGCTCGGCTCCTGGCTGGACTTCCACCGGGCCACGCTCGCCCTCAAGTGCGAGGGGCTGACCCCCGATCAGCTCCGCGAGCGCGCCTGTCCGCCGTCCTCGCTGTCCCTGCTCGGGTTGGTGCGGCACATGACGGAGGTGGAGCGCCACTGGTTCCGCCAGGTGCTGTCCGGGCAGACCCTGGACCCGGCCGGCCGCTACTGGACCGAGGAGTTCCCCGACGGCGACTTCGACCTGGTGGACGGGGCCGATCCGGTCGCCGACAGCGCGCTCTGGCAGGCGGAGGTGGCGTTCGCCCGCTCGGCCGCCTCGGGTGTGTCCTTGGACACGGTCGGCGCGGGCCGCTGGCGCGACAACGAGGTGACGCTGCGTTGGATCCTGGTGCACATGATCGAGGAGTACGCCCGCCACAACGGCCACGCCGACCTGCTGCGGGAGCGGATCGACGGCTCCACCGGCGAGTAGCCCGTCCGTCGGCGCACGACTCCTCGCGCGTCCCCCAACCGCCCCCGCCCGCACGGCCCTCGACCCGCACGGCGCCCGGACGCATCCGCACGCCCCCCGGCGGCGACCCGCCACCTGGGAGTGAAGCCGTTACATGATTGTTGACAGCCAGTCAACTGGCGTCGGAACGCCACCGATAGGGTCGTCAGGCGCAACCGTTCACCGGCCGGTCGCGTCGTTGCGGGTGTCCGGGTGACCATGGATCTTCCCCCGCGCCACAACCCGTCCGGTGGTCGCAAGCGGGCACATCCACGGTGATCAGTGCGATACTCGGACAGTTCCAACAAGTGGATGACGTGTCAAAACGACCCGTCGTCCCCCGGGGGACGAGTACGGAACGAGACAGGGAGGCGCGGCTAATGGGAGCACTTCGCGACGAGCACCACAACGGGTGGCTGATGCCTTCCGGTAGCTACCCGGCCGCGATGTACGAGGATCAGTGGGAGGGCGAGGAGACGCTGCCGAGCAGCGTCCAGAACGGCCCCACCAAGATCGTCTCGCTCCGGCCGACCGGCTTCGAGGCCGCCCGCACCGTGGGTGAGCACATCCGCGCCGCCACGCCGGTGGTCATGGACCTCACCGAGATGGACGACGCCGAGGCCAAGCGGATGGTCGACTTCGCCTCCGGTCTGATCTTCGGCACCCGCGGCGGCATCGAGCGGATCGCCCGCCGGGTGTTCCTGCTCACCCCGGCCGACGTCGAGGTGATGGTCATCGACCGCCCGCTCGACGAGTCGGGCTTCTACAACCAGAGCTGACCGGGCCGCCGCACCAGGCCCCGGCTCCACCGCACCCAGGACCCCGCGCCCCGCGCGGGGTCTTCGGCATGCCCGGAACCCGACACCGCTGAACGGCACCACCGCCGGACGGGACCCCTCCCGCACCCTCCCCAATGAGACGCACGCACAAAATTTGAGACATCCATGTCTCAACTGCGCTATCCTCTTCTCATGGCAACCGACCGCGACTCCGTCCTCCAGGCGGCCGTGGGCATCCTGTCCCGGCGCCCGACGGCCCATCTCGACGAGATCGCCCGCGCCGCCGGCATCAGCCGCGCCACGCTGCACCGGATCTTCCCGGGCCGCGAGGCCCTGATCCTGGAGGTGGGCGCCCTCGGCCTGCGCCGCTTCTCCGCCGCGCTCGACACCGCGCGGGTCGAGGAGGGCAACGCCGAGGCCGCGCTGCGCCGCCTGGTGGACGCGGTGGTCCCGGATGCCGCGCTGTGCGCCTTCCTGGCCGGGGAGAACCAGCTGTACGACCACGAGGAGATCAACGACCTCTGGGAGCTCCAGGACGCCCGGGTCCGCGCGCTGTTCCTGCGCGGGCAGCAGGAGGGGGTGTTCCGGGTCGAGCTCTCGGCCGCCTGGCTGAGCGAGGCGTTCTTCGACCTGGTGGCCGGCATCGGCTGGGCCGTGCAGGAAGGCCGGCTCGCCCCCCGCGAAAGCGCGTTCTCGCTCGCCGAGCTGTTCCTCGGCGGTGCTCTACGGAGATCTGATACCCCATGAGTTCCACCCCCGTCGTCCGGTCCGGCCACCGCTGGGCCGGTCTCGGCGTCCTCGTGCTCGCCGTCACCCTGGTGGCGGTGGACGCGACGGTGCTCTCCCTCGCCATCCCCTCGATCACCGAGACCCTCCGCCCGTCCGGCACCCAGCTGCTGTGGATCGGCGACGTCTACTCCTTCGTGCTGGCCGGCCTGCTGGTGTCGATGGGCGCGCTCAGCGACCGGCTGGGCCGCAAGCGGGTGCTGCTGGCGGGTTCGGTCGCGTTCGGCGCGGCCTCGCTGCTGGCGGCGTACGCGCCGGGCCCGGGCTGGCTGGTGCTGGCCCGGGCGCTGCTGGGCGTGGCCGGTGCGACGATCATGCCGTCCACGCTGTCGCTGATCCGCACGCTGTTCCCGGACGCGCGGGAGCGGGCCACCGCGATCGGGGTCTGGGGCGCGGGCGCCGCGGCCGGTGCCGCGCTGGGCCCACTGGTGGGCGGCGTGCTGCTGGAGCACTTCTGGTGGGGTTCGGTGTTCCTGCTGAACCTTCCGGTGATGGTGCTGCTGCTGGTGTTCGGCGCCTGGCTGCTGCCGGAGTCCCGCGATCCGCGTCCGGGCCGGTGGGACGTACTGAGCGTGCTGCTGTCGATGGTCGGCGTGATCGGTGTGGTGTACGGCGTCAAGGAGTTCGCCGTGCACGGCCTTGAGCAGTGGGCGACCCCGCTGGTGTTCGCGCTGGGCGCGGCCGCGCTGGCGCTGTTCGTCCGCCGTCAGCTCCTGCTGGAGACCCCGCTGCTGGACGTCCGGCTGTTCCGGAACGCACGGTTCACGGCGGCGGTGGTGTCCTCGCTGATCTGCCTGATCGGCCTGTCCGGTGTGATCTTCTTCATGTCGCAGTACCTGCAGCTGGTCCGCGGCTACTCCCCGCTGCACGCGGGGTTCGCCGAGATGCCGGCCTTCGTCGGCTCGGTGGCGGGCGGTCTGCTGACGGCCCGGCTGGTGCGGCGCGCGGGCGCCCGCCGGGTGCTGACGGCGAGCCTGTCCGTGATGGGCCTGGGCATCGGCGTGCTGGGCTTCATCCGGGTGGACAGCACCTACCTGCTGCTCGGTTCGTCCTTCCTGGCGCTGGGCACCGCCGAGGGCGTGGTGTACACCCTCTCCTCGGACCTGGTGCTGGGTGCCGCCCCGGCCGACAAGGCGGGCGCCGCCTCGGCCGTCTCGGAGACGGCGTACGAGTTGGGCGCGGCACTGGGCATCGCCCTGGTGGGTTCGGTGGTGACGGCCCTTTACACCGGTTCGCTGTCCGTCCCGGCGGGCGTCGACCCGGCGCTGGCCGCGCAGGCCGGGGAGTCGCTGGGCGGCGCCCAGGAGTCCGCGGCCGCCCTCCCGGCGGGCCAGGCGGAGCAGTTGCTCGCCCACGCGAACAGCGCGTTCGTGCACGGTGTCACGGTCGCGGCCTGGGTCTCGGCGGGCCTGCTGCTGGCGGCCGCCGCCCTGGCGCACCACCTGCTGCGCGACCGGACCGCGACCACACCGCCCGGCCCGGCGGAGCAGCCCCAGGCGGAGCAGCCGACGACCGAGCCCGCCAAGGCGTCCGCGCACCGCTGAGCACCGCCGCGAGGCGCCCCGCCAGGTACGCCACCAGCCGGCCGACGTCGCCAGGGCCGCCCTCGGCGGGGGAAGCGCCGTCGGCCGGGTGCAGCCCGCACCGGGTTCCTGTCGGGGGGCGGCCGGCGGAGCCGGAGGCCGGGGACGGGAGCTCGAAGGCGGGCCCTGGTGGAACGGGCGGCGCGGCGACGCCGCGGTCGGCCGGATCGAGCAGGCCGCGCGACCGGGGAGCCGACCACCCGCACGGTGGCGGGCACGCCCAGCTCCCAGTACTCACCGGGCGGCCCGCAGGTGCCGGGGCCGCAGCGGCAGCGGCAGCGAGGGCGTGCAGGACGGGCGGGAGCGGAGCGCCGCTCCCGCCGCCGCGCCCCGGCCCGGCCGGCGCCGTACGATCCACCGCTCCCCCGCTGCCGCCGCCCTCCCGCTCCGGCCCGCCCGTCCGCCGTCAGCGCGGCCTGCGGCACCGGCGGGCGGGCGCCCGCCCCGCGCATCCCGTCGACCGTGCCGTCGATCTGACGGGCCGTCCGGCTCCCCCAATGGCGCAGCGCCGCTGGCCCCGGGCACCGCCGGGCTCCGACGATGGAGGCGTAGGGCGGACGCATGTCCGGACGCGGGCCGTGGGCCTGCCGGAACGACCGCGGCGCGCACGGGGCCGGCGCGGTTCTGAACGAGAGGGTGCATCGCGATGCGAGACGCGGAGCGGAACGGTTCGGACCGGGGGCTGGTCCGGCAGGGCCGGGTGGAGCCGCCGGGGCGTCCGGAGCGGCGCCCGGGACGGCGCGGCCTGCGGGTGTCGCTGGCGGTGGCCGGCGCGGCCGCCGGGATCGCGGTGGTCGCGGCCTGCGGCGGCACTTCCGGCGAGGACCCGGTGCAGGCGGCGATGTCGACGTTCACGGTCGGGGCGCCGGAGACGGCGAGCTTCTCGGGCGAACCGGCGTCCGCCTTCGCGTCCGCGCACGAGTCGGCGCTGGCCTCGGTGTCGGCGGCGGAGGCCTCCGCCTCGGAGCGCGCCGCCTCGTTCGAGGCCTCGGCGAACGCCCAGTTGCAGGCCACCCGGGCGAAGGCGACCGAGGTGCTGGCGGCCGTCCCGGACGCGGGCAACGCGATGACGGACGTGACGCTGACCGGGGTGCCGAACTCGACCTCCGGCGACCTGACGGCGGCGATCGTCACGGTCACCAACAGCACCCAGGAGACCCGCTCCTACGCGATCCAGGTCGACTTCACCGACAACAGCGGCAAGAGCGTGGACAGCCAGGTGGTCGGCGTGGAGAACCTGGCGGGGGGCGCGACCGCCAATCCGGCGGTGTTCAGCAAGCAGGGCAAGGACGTGAACCTGATCCCGGTGGTGGTGAAGGCCTACCGGTACTGACCGTCCCGGGGCCCCAGCGTCGAGGCGCCCGTACGCCCGCCGGTCGGCGGGGGTACGGGCGCCTCGGTGTCGCGGCCTTCCACCGCGCGGCGGGCGTTCAGTTGACGGACCGGAGGATGACGTCCTCGTAGTCCCAGCCGGGGTCGTCCGCCTCGTCCGGCCGGTCGCCCTCGGCGAGCTCCGCGAGCGGATCGGCGAACGGCTCCGCCAGTGGATCGACCAGCGGATCGGCCAGCGGATCGATCAGCGGGTCGGTGAAGGACTCGCCGAAGTCGAAGGGGTCGGCGGGGAGGGTTCCGGTCTGTTCGGTGGTTCGTCCGTTCTGGGTGTCCATGGCTCCATAGTGGTTCGGTCCGCCGGTGCGGGCCCGGTGCCCGGCCGCAGAGCCCCCCGATCGGGTGTACGGGTGGTACCCGCCTCTCCTTCCGGCCCGGTACCACCCGGTCGGCGGGTGCGGGCAACCCGTGCGCGCGAACCCGGCTGGCCGGGGCCGGGGCGCGACCATAGCTTCGAGGCGGTGGACGGGCCCGCTCGCCGTCCGCGTCCGCGTCTCATGGAAGCCGGCTGCACTTCGATGACTCCTCTCCGCACTCCGGCGCGCCCGCTCGTCCGGGTCGCCGCCGTCCTGCTGTCCTGCGCCGCCTCGGTGCCCGCCGCGCTGGCCGCCGCCCCGGCCGCGACCGCCCCGACCGGGCCGACCGTGTACCGGGTCGCGCCCGGTGGCTCCGTGCAGGCCGCGCTGGACGCGGCCGTCCCGGGCGACGTGGTGGAGCTGGCCGCGGGCCGCTACCCGGGCAGCGTGACGCTCGCCACCGACGGCGTGACCCTGCGCGGCCAGGGCGCCGGCACCGTCCTGGTGCCCGACCCGGCCGACCGCGGCGCCTGCTCGCAGGCCGGCAACGGCGTCTGCGTGACCGGCAGTGCGGACGAGGGGGGCGCGCCGGTGCGCACCCTGTCGGGGGTGGTGGTGGAGTCGTTGACGGTGGCGGGCTTCCCGCGCAACGGCATCGGCGCGGCCGTCACCGACCGGCTGGCGGTGCGCGGGGTGTCGGTGCGGGACAACGGCCTGCAGGGCATCAGTGTCGAGATGTCGACACGCACCACCTTGACCGACAACGAGGCCCGGGACAACGGCCAGGCGGGGATCTTCGTCGCCAACTGGTACGACCGCAAGGGCGGCGCGCTGGAGACCCTGGGCACCGAGGTGTCCGAGAACCGGCTGACCGGCAACCGGATCGGCCTGCAACTGCGCCGGGTCCGCGGGCTGACGGCGGAGGCCAACCTGGTGTCCGGGAACTGCGGCGGCGTGTTCGTGGTCGGCGACGACGGGGTGCCGCGGGCCGGGGCGCTGACCGTCCGGGACAACGTGGTGCGGGCCAACAACCGGTACTGCCCGCCGATCCCGCGGCTCGACTCCGTCCAGGGCACCGGGATCCTGCTGACCGGCACCGAGGACGTCACGGTCTCCGGCAACCGGGTCACCGACCACAGCGGGGCGTCGCCGATGTCGGGCGGCATCGTGCTGTACCCGAGCGCGGTCGGCGCGCCGAACGCCCGCGCCGCCGTCACCGGCAACGCGCTGGACGGCGACCTGCCCGCCGACCTCGCCGACCGGGACCCGCACGGCACCGGGAACGCGTTCACCGACAACGCCTGCCGGGTCTCCGAGCCGGCCGGCCACTGCTGAGGCACCCACTCCTCCCCCCGAGGACCCGACGAAAGGCACACCCATGACCTCCGCCCCGACCACTACCGCTCCCCCGGCCGTCCCGACCGAACCGGCCGTCCCGCCCGCGATGCTGCTGCGCGAGCTGGTGTTCGGCGCCGCCTGCGCGGGCGCCGTCCGGGCCGCCGCCAGCCTGCGGCTGCCCGACGCGCTGCGGGAGGAGCCCGCGAGCCCCGAGGAGCTGGCCGGGCGGCTGGGCGTCGAGCCCGGCCCGCTGCGGCGGCTGCTGCGCGCGCTGGTCTGCTACGAGGTGTTCGCCGAGGACGCCGACGGCCGCTACCGGCACACCCCGCTGTCCCGCCTGCTGCGCGCCGACGAGCCGGGCAGCCTGCGCGACATCGCGCTGTGGTGCACCGAGCCGTGGACCTGGCAGTCCTGGTCCCGGCTGGACGACGCGGTGCGCACCGGGCGCAGCGTGTTCGGCGACGCCTTCGGCAAGGAGTTCTTCCAGTACCTGCACGACGATGCGCCGGAGTCCGCCGCGCTGTTCAACCGGGCGATGACCCAGTCCAGCCGGCAGTCCGCGCAGGACCTGGCCGGCTTCCTGGACCTGACGGGCGTCTCCTCGGTGGCCGACATCGGCGGCGGCCAGGGCCAGGTGCTCGCGGAGCTGATGGAGCGCCACCCCGGCCTGCACGGCACCCTGCTGGACCTGCCGAAGGTGGTGGAGCACGCGGACGCCCGGCTGCTGCCGGGCGGGTCGCTGGCCGACCGGGCCCGGCTGGTGCCCGGTGACTGCCGGGTCGAGGTGCCGGTGCGGGCCGACCTGTACCTGGTGAAGAACATCCTGGAGTGGGACGACGACTCGACCCGCCGGACGCTGCGCAACCTGCGCGCGGCGGCCGCGCCGGGGGCCCGGGTGGTGATCGTGGAGAACCTGGTGGACGACTCCCCCTCGATGCGGTTCACCACCGCGATGGACCTGCTCCTGCTGCTGAACGTCGGCGGCGCCAAGCACACCCAGGGCAGCCTGACCGGGCTGATCGCCGAGTCGGGGCTGCGCCTGGACGCCGTCGCCCCGGTCAACCCGTACCTGCACGCCTTCTCCTGCACCGTGCAGTAAGGCGCGCACGTGGAAGGGGAGGCCCGTCCGGGACGGGCCTCCCCTTCCACGTGCGCGCGGTGCCGTCAGCCCGGGGCGGCGGGGGTGCGGCGCAGGTGGCCGGTGGTGGTGCGGACGCCGGCCTCGTCGAGTTCGGCCGTCGCCCGGGCGGTCCCGGCCGTCCGCCTCGGCGACGGCACGCCCCTCCGCGTCCGGGCGCCGACGGCGCGGCCGAGGCTGCCGCCGGGGAAGCGGAAGTCCGGCACGGCGACGACGCACGGCCGGCCCTCGACCGTCCCGGTGGCATTCGGCACGGCTCCGGACGGCCAGGTGTCGGCGCGGGCCCGTTCCAGGCGTTCGGCGGCGGGCCGGCTGTCGGCGGAGGGCCGGCTGTCGGCGGAGCCGAGCGGGTCGTGCGGGGCGGGCACCGGTCCGGTGCTCTCGGCGGTGCCCGGGTCGAGCAGTCGGTCGAGCCGCTCGGGGATGGTGAGCCGCCCCTGGTGCCCGCGGTCGGAGCACACGTGCGGGGTGCGCGTCCGGTCGGCCGGTTCGGCCCGCTCGGCCACGGCGGCTCCCCTTCCTTGCTGCGTGCGTGCGTACGGGGTTCAGCGGTCCCAGCGGTAGAACTCGTGGGCCATGGCGTCGGCGGGGCCGCGCCAGGTCGCCGGGTCGTAGGCGTCGACGTAGACGGCGAGGCGTTCGCTGACGTCGCGGAACTCGGGGTGGGCGGCGTACCTGGCGACCTCGGGTCCGGCGGGGCGCTCGGACTCGATGAGGTGCAGGTAGACGTCGCCGAACTGGAACAGGCTGCGGCTGCTGACGCCGATCAGGCCGGGCAGGTCGCCCCGGTCGGAGTCGGCGAAGACGCCGGCGATGTGGTCGGCGGTGCCGGGTTTCATCCGGGCGACGATCAGGGTGCGGTGCACGTCGTTCACCGGCCCGCTCCGGCCTGGTGCTCGACCTTGGCGCGGATCAGCTCCATCTGGACCTTGGAGTTCTGGTTGATCCGGTCGGTCATGCCCTGGTCGTCGACGGGGGCGGTGGGCTTCATCGCGAAGTCCTGGACCCAGCGCATGCTGGTGCCCTGCGGGTGCTCCTCGTACTCCCAGCGGATCTCCATGAACTCGAACGGTCCGGGTTCGACCCGGCGGGCCCGGACGGTGAGCTTGTCGCGGTCGGCCTCGCGCTCGGAGACCCAGCTCCAGACCTGGCCGTTCTCGTCGGGGTGCATGGTGAGCCGGAAGCGGACCAGTTGGTCCTGCCGGTCGAGGATCTCGACGGAGGCGTACTCGCTGAACAGCTGCGGCCAGTTCTCCAGGTCGTTGGTGACGTCCCAGACCAGGTCGAGGGGGGCGTCGATGACGACGGTGTTGTCGGTGTGTCCGGGCATCTCAGGCACCAGCCTTCACGGAGGAGTTGACGGTCTGCAGGAACTCGGCGACGGGGCGGCCGAGCAGGTCGGAGGAGTCGAGGGAGACGCCGTAGCGGTTCTCCACGTCGGCGAGGACGCCGAGCACGCCGAGCGAGTCGACGCCGAGGTCGAGGAACATGCAGCCGGGGTCGGCGAGTTCGTCGACGGTCACCGCGACGCCGGCCCGGGTCTTGATCAGGGTGGCGAGTTCCTCGTAGGTGATCTCGGAGGCCATGTCGTGCTCCTTCAGGGGTTGGGGCGACGCAGCAGCAGGGCGGAGTTGGAGCCCATCAGGCCGCGGCTGAGCACCAGGGCGGTGCGCAGTTCGACGGCCCGCGGGTAGCCGGTGACCAGGTCGATGCCGTGGTCGCAGTCGGCGGTGTGCGGGGTGGGCGGGACGAGGCCGTGTTCGAGGGCGAGCACGGCGGCGGCGGTGTCCAGGGCGGGGGCGCCGCAGTGGGCGCGGCCGAGGCCGGCCTTGGGGGCGGTGACGGGGACGCGTCCGGCGTGCTCGCCGAGGGCGTCGGCGAGGGCGAGGGCCTCGGCCCGGTCGGCCTCGGGGACGCCGAGGGCGTCGGCGAAGACCACGTCGACCTCGTCGGGGGCGCAGCGCGCCTCGGCGAGGGCGCCGCGGATCGCGTGCGCGAGTCCTTCGCGGCTGTCGGTCCAGCGGGCGGCGCCGGTGAAGGTCGCGGTGTGGCCGGCGACCTCGGCCCGCGGGCGGGCGCCGCGCCGGCGGGCGGTGCGTTCGTCCTCGACGACGAACATGGCGCCGCCCTCGGCGGGGACGAACCCGACCGCGTCGCTGCCGAACGGGCGGTAGGCGCGTTCGGGGTCGTCGCCGGTGGACAGTCCGGGGTAGCCGAGCTGGCAGACCATCGAGTACGGGGCGACGGGGGCCTCGGCGGCGCCGGCCAGCACCGCGTCGGTGCCGCGGGCGACGGCCCGGGCGGCGTGCGCGAGGGCGTCGAGGCCGCCGGCCTCGTCGGAGGCGACCACGCCGCAGGGGCCCTTGAAGCCGCCGCGGATGGAGATCTGGCCGGTGGAGGCGGCGTAGAACCAGGCGATCGACTGGTAGGGGCCGACGTGGTGCGGTCCCTCGGACCACAGGTGCTGCAGTTCGCGCTGGCCGAACTCGCCGCCGCCGGAGCCGGCCGCGGTGACCACGGCGACGCCGAACGGGTCGTCGGGGTGGTCGGCCAGGTCGGCGTCGGCCATGGCGAGTTCGGCGGCGGCCATCGCGAAGTGCGTGAAGCGGTCGGTCTGGACGAGGTAGCGCGGCTCGACGTAGTCCTCGGCGTCGAAGCCGCGGACCAGTCCGGCGACCTTGAGCGGCAGGTGTTCGCAGCCCTCCCGGTCGATCGGGGCGAGCGCCGAGCGGCCCTCGCACAGGGCCTTCCAGTAGTCGTCGGCGCCGATGCCGTTGGGCGCGACCACGCCGATGCCGGTGATCACCGCGCGGCGTTCGTTCATGCGGCGGCCTCCACCTTGCTCAGCACGACCGCGGACTGGAAGCCGCCGAACCCGCTGCCGACCGACAGCACGTGGCGCAGCGGCAGTTCGCGGGCGGTGCGGGGGACGTAGTCGAGGTCGCACTCGGGGTCGGGCTCGGTGTAGTTGGCGGTGGGCGGGACGACGCCGTGGTGCAGGGCGAGGGTGCAGGCGACGAGTTCGATGGCGCCGATCGCGCCGAGCGAGTGCCCGACCATCGACTTGATGGAGCTCATCGGGGTGCGCCGGGCGTGCCCGCCGAGGGAGCGTTTGACGGCGGCGGTCTCGTGCCGGTCGTTCTGCTTGGTGCCGGAGCCGTGCGCGTTGACGTAGTCGACGGCGTCGCCGGGGAGTCCGGCGTGGGCCAGGGCCCGGTCGATGGCCCGGGACATCTCCAGGCCGTCCTGGGTGAGGCCGGTCATGTGGTAGGCGTTGCCGAAGGTGGCGAAGCCGCCGAGTTCGGCGTAGATCCGGGCGCCGCGCCGCCGGGCGTGCTCCCACTCCTCCAGCACCAGGACGGCGCCGCCCTCGCCGAGGACGAAGCCGTCGCGGCCGGCGTCGAAGGGCCGGGAGGCGTGCTCGGCGTCGTCGTTGCGGGCCGAGGTGGCCTTGATGGCGTCGAAGCAGGCGACGGTGATCGGGGAGATCGGCGAGTCGCAGGCCCCGGCGACGATCACGTCGGCGCGGCCCTCCTCGATGGTGAGGGCGGCGTAGCCGACGGCGTCCAGGCCGGAGGTGCAGCCGGTGGAGACGGTCTGCACGGGGCCGCGGGCGCCGATCTGCTCGGCGACGGCGGAGGCCAGGGTGGACGGGGAGAACGCCCGTTCCAGGTGCGGGGCGGCGGGGGCGTGGTCGACGTCCCAGTGCTCGCCCCGGCCGCTGACCAGCACGTAGTCGCGTTCCAGCCGGGTGGTGCCGCCGACGGCGGTGCCGAGCGAGACGCCGATCCGCCAGGGGTCCTCGCGGTCGGGGTCGATCCCGGCGTCGGCGACCGCCTCGCCCGCGGCGACCAGCGCGAACTGCACGTACCGGTCGTTGCGGGCGGTCTGTTCGGGGGTGAGTCCGTGCGCGGCGGGGTCGAAGTCGCACTCGGCGGCGATCCGGGAGCGGAAGCCCTCCGGGTCGAACAGGGTGATGCCGCGGGTGGCGGTGCGGCCCTCGGTGAGCAGTGACCAGAACCGGGGGACGCCGATGCCGCCGGGGGCGACCACGCCGATCCCGGTCACCGCGACCCGGCGGGTCACGAGGCGGCCCCCGCGGGTTCCGGCGGGCCCGCTTCCGCGGTGGTCTCCTCGGTGTCGACGTGGCCGAGTTCGGGGCGCGGGGCGAGCGGTCCGAGGTGGAAGACCATCCGGGCCTCGGTGGAGCCGACGTTGCGGAAGCGGTGCCGCATCCCGATCGGGATCATCAGTCCCTGGTCGGGCCGCAGCGCCTGGGTGACGCCGTCCAGGTCGACCTCCAGCTCGCCGGAGACCACGAACACGAACTCCTCGGAGTACGGGTGGTAGTGCTCGCCGATCCGGTCTCCCGGTTCGACGATCGCCACGCCCATGAATCCGCTGGTCGCGCCGACCGCCGGCGGGGTGAGCATGGCCCGCAGGTCGCCGCCGCGCTTGCGGTTGGGGGGCGCGTCGTCGACGTGGATGATGCGTGGCATCTCGGTGGTCACGGTGGTCTTCCTCTCGTGGCGGGGCGTGCGGGGAGTGCGGGGTGTACGGGGGGTCAGTCCTCGGCCGAGGTGCGGTCGGTGACGGGGGTGGTGGCGCAGGCGGCGAGCAGCCGGCGCAGGCCCTCGAAGGTGCGCTCGGCGGGCTCGGAGAGCTTGCCGAGGACGGCGGCGGCGCGCGGTCCGGCCAGGCCGAGGGCGGTGGCGGGGTCGTCGGCGGGGTCGCCGAGCAGGTCGACCAGCCGGACCACCAGGTCGTCGTGCCGGTAGACGGTGGCGCGCACCAGCGGGCCGCCGGGGTCGGCGGCGGCGTGCTCGTCCTCCTCGGCCAGCAGCTCGGCGAGGGCCGCGCCGGCGCCGGGGCGGACGGGGTACAGGTAGGCGTGCCGCTGCACCGGGCCGGTCTTGAGCGAGGCGTGGTGGCGGACGGCGGGCAGGGCGGCGCGCTGGAAGAAGTCGCGGGCGGAGAGCGGGTCGTCCAGGTCGCGGTCCTCCTCCAGGTACGGGTTGATCGCCTCCTCGACGGCCCGCACCTCGGGCTGCCGGGCGACGTGCCGCAGCGCGGCGACCAGGTCGCCGGCCACCTCGACGCAGCGCACGATCCGGTTGCCGTGCATGAACAGCGAGGTGCGCAGCAGCCGGGTGGTGTCGTCGACCCGGGCCTGCGGGGAGCGGTAGCCGGCCAGCAGTTCGGCGGCCCTGGCCTCGCTGCCGGGCTTCACGGTGAAGCTGAGCGCGTGCCGCACCACCCCGTCCGGGCCGGGCCGGGGGGTGCCGGGGACGCCGGGGTGGTGCTCGCCGGGGCGCAGCGGCGGGGCGTCGGTGTCGGTGGCGGTGGTGCCGTGGGTCTCGCGCAGCACGGTGTAGCGCTGCGAGCGGTTGTCGCGGACGCAGCCGTGCATCGGCTTGACCATCTCGCGGTGGGCGGGGCTGTCGACCCAGGCCAGGAACGGTTCGGCGCTCTCCCACTCGCTGGTGATCAGCCAGCGGGACGGGTCGTCGATGGACTGGCAGAGCTGGTCGCTGACGTGGCCGGGGACGGCCGAGACCTGGTAGCGCAGCTGCTCGTAGGCGTCCAGGAAGCGGTCCTGGGCGCCTTCGTAGACCTCCAGCATCAGGATGACGCGGAGCCGGCCCGGGGTGGGCCGGTCCGCGCCGGTGGTGGTCTCCTCGGGGGCGGAGAGCAGGGTCATGGTGGTGGGTTCCTGTCGTCGGTTCACGGTTCGCCGGCGAAGGGTCCTTCGCCGCCGCGGGGTGCGGGCCGTCGTCGGCCGGAGCGGTCGGCGGGTGGGGCCCGGTTCGCCCTCGATCGTCAGCGCGGGGCGGGGGCGGCGCGAGAGTTCGCGGCCATCCGGGCGAAGTACCCTGCGTGCCCGTCCGGGACGGGGGATGGATGTCGGGTCTGGCGCGTCCCGCGCCCCGCACGGATGGAGCAGAGCTGATGAACACACAGATGGCGGACCGGGTCCCGGTCCTGATCGCGGGCGGTTCGCTGGTGGGGCTGTCGGCCTCGCTTTTCCTCGGCCGGCTCGGCGTCCCGCACCTGTTGGTGGAGCGGCACGCCGAGACCTCCCGGCACCCGCGCGGGCGCGGCAACAACCTCCGCACCATGGAGCTGTTCCGGGTCGCCGGGGTGGAGCAGGACGTCCGGGCCGCCGCGTCGGTGCTGGCCGGCAACCACGGCATCCTGCAGGCCGAGACGCTCTCCGGCGGCGAGCAGGAGTGGCTGTTCCGGGAGATCGACCCGGGCGGCGGGCTGGCCAGGTTCAGCCCGTCCGGGTGGTGCCTGTGCAGCCAGAACGACCTCGAACCGGTGCTGCTGCGTCACGCCGCCGGGCGCGGCGACGTCCGTTTCAACACCGAGCTGGTCTCCTTCGTGCAGGACGCCGACGGGGTGACGGCGCGGCTGCGGGACCGGGCCACCGGCGAGGAGGACGAGGTGCGGGCCGACTACCTGGTCGCGGCGGACGGGCCGCGCAGCCCCGTCCGGGAGCGGCTGGGCATCGGGCAGTCCGGGCGCGGCGACCTGTTCCACAACGTGTCCGTCACCTTCCGGGCCAAGCGGCTGGCCGAGGTGGTCGGCGACCGGCTGTTCATCGCCTGCTACCTGACCGACCCGGACGGCGCGGGCGCGCTGCTGCCCGTCGACAACCGCGAGGAGTGGGTCTTCCACCTGCCCTGGCACCCGGAGCGCGGCGAGGCCGTCGAGGACTTCACCGACGCCAGGTGCGCGGCCCACATCCGGGCCGCGGCCGGCGTCCCCGACCTGGACGTGGAGATCACCGGCCGGGCCCCCTGGCACGCCGCCGAACGGGTCGCCGACCGGTACTCGGCCGGACGGGTCTTCCTGTGCGGCGACTCCGCCCACGAGATGCCGCCCACCGGGGCGTTCGGCTCCAACACCGGCATCCAGGACGCGCACAACCTGGCCTGGAAGCTGGCCGCCGTCCTCGGCGGCTGGGGCGGACCGCGCCTGCTGGACTCGTACCAGGCGGAGCGGCGGCCGGTCGCCGTGCAGACCGCGGCCCGGGCGGCGGCCCGCTCGGTGGAGCACCAGCACCCCGGCTTCGACGCGGCGCCGGTCGGCGGGCCGCGCACCAACGTCCTCGCGGTGGCGCTCGGCTACCGCTACCCCGAGGGCGCGCTGGTCGGCGCGGACGCCACCGCCGGGGTCGTCCCGGAGCGGTTCGCCGCGACCGGCGAGGTCGGCACCCGGGCCCCGCACCTGTGGCTGCGCGGCCCGGACGGCGAGCGGATCTCCACCCTGGACCTGTTCGAGCGCGAGCCGGTGCTGCTCGCGCCCGCGGCGGGCGGCGGACGCTGGCCGGAGGCGGCCCGGACGGTGACCGGGGAGAGCGGCGTCCCGATCCGCTGCCTGCTGCTCGGCGAGGGCGGCGACTACCTCCCCGAGCCCGTGCCGGAGATCCCCGCCGGCCGCGGACCGGCCGGTCCGGCCGGCTGGCCCGGGGTCTACGGGCTGCGCGAGGGCGGCGCGGCGCTCGTCCGGCCGGACGGGTTCGTCGGCTGGCGCGCGAGCAGCCCGGTCGGCGACCCGGTGGCGGCCCTGCGGGCGGCCGTCCGCGGCGTGGCCGGGCTGTAGCACGAGCGCGTTCAGGGGTTGGGGGGTCAGGGCCGGGAGCGTTCCGCCGTTTCCGGTTCCTGCTCCCCCGCGGCACGCAGCGGCCCGGACCCTGCGGTGGGGCCCGGCGCGCCGTGGCACGAGCCCGCCGTTCCCCGGGCCCCTGACGGGCCCGGTTCGGCTGCCGGGGGGTTGCTCAGTGGCGGGTGGCCGCGGCGAGGGCGAGGAGGACGAAGGCGAGGACGACGGCGAGGCTGAGCTGGAAGGCGGCGGGGTAGTCCGCGGGGGTGTGGAGGTGGGAGAAGAAGGTCGCTCCGACGGTGGCGATGCCGGCGGCGGAGCCGATGCGCTGGGCGGTCTGGAGGACGCCGCCGGCGGAGCCGGCCCGGGCGACGGGGACGTCGTTGAGGGTGAGGGCCTGGTTCGGGGAGACGACCAGGCCGCTGCCGAGGCCGGCCAGCAGGAGCGGGAGGGCGGTGGCCCAGCCGACTTCGGGGCCGTCGAAGAGGTGGACGGCGAGGGCGGCGAGGGCGAGGCCGACGGCGACGGTGGTGAGGCCGACGGCGATCAGCCGGCGGCCGTGGCGGGTGACGAGGCGTCCGCCGACGGTGGAGGCGACCGCGGAGGCGAGGGCGAAGGGGGTGATGGCGAGGCCGGCCTGCAGGGCGGTGTAGTGGCGGCCGGACTGCAGGTAGAGGGTGAAGACGAAGAAGACCGCGGTGAACCCGGCGAAGTAGAGCAGCGAGACCAGCGCGCCGCAGGTGAAGGAGCGGGTGGCGAACAGCCCGGGGTGGACCAGCGGTTCGCGCTGCCGGGCGTACCGGCGCTCCCACCACACGAAGGCGCCGAGGACGAGCGCGGCGCAGGCCAGCAGCAGCCACTTGCGGGCGTCGTGCCACTGCGCCTGGACGAGCGGGAGCAGCAGCAGGACGGTGCCGGTGCCGAGCAGCAGCACGCCGACCGGGTCGAAGTCGCGGCGGGCGCAGGTCGCGGGGGTGGGGGCGGGGAGCAGCCGGTGGGCGAACGGGAGGGCGGCGACGCCGATCGGGAGGTTGACGTAGAACACCCAGCGCCAGCCCTCCGCGGTGCCGAACGCGGCGATCAGCAGGCCGCCGAGCAGCGGGCCGACGGCGGTGGAGAAGCCGATGGTGGTGCCGAGCAGGCCGAACGCGCGGGCCCGTTCGCCGCCGCGGAAGAGCTGCTGGATGAAGCCGGAGACCTGGGGGACGAGGAGTCCGCCGGCCATGCCCTGGAGCAGTCGGGCGACGACCAGCCAGGCCTCCCCCCGGGCGGCGCCGGCCAGCGCGCTGGTGGCGGTGAACAGGGCGAGCCCGGTGAGGAAGACGGGGCGGCGGCCGATCGCGTCGCCGAGCCGCCCGGCCGGGACCAGGACGAGCCCGAAGGCCAGCGAGTAGCCGGAGAGCACCCACTGCAGTCCGGCTTCGGACATGTGCAGGCCGTCGCGCACGGACGGCAGGGCGACGTTGACGATCGACACGTCGAGCAGGGTCATGAACCCGGCGACCAGGCACACCGCGAGGGCCCGCCAGCGGTGCGCCTCGGGGGTCGGGGCGTCGGTCGTCGTGGTGGGCTGGGTGGCCATCGCGGGGGTTCCCTTCCGTCCGGCGTCCAGTCTCGGAGGCGTCGGCGGCGGGAGGCGGGCGGCGCGCCGGGGCCGGTCGGCTGACGCGGGGTCAGGGGGCGAGCGGGACCCGGCGGGCGTCGGCGGCGGCGGGCGGGGTGGCGCCGAGGTCGGTGAGGGTCGCGATGACCACGGAGTCGGGCCCGGACAGCCAGTTGCTGGTCTTGGACTGGACGGTGACGCTCTGGCGCTGCGCGGTGCCGTCGCAGAGCACCTGCGAGGGGGCGGTGCGGGTGGAGCCGAAGGCGATGGTGGCGGGGTCCTCGGGGTCGGGCTGCTCGACCGAGGTGTTCAGCGAGCGGGGCTGGTCGGTCGGCGCGCAGGTGTAGGCGAGGACGACCCGGACCCGTCCCGGCATCCTCGGGTCGATCACGGCCCCGGTGATCGCGACGGCGGTGCGCACCGGCTCGGCGGACGACGACGGCGACGCGGACGGCGACGACGACGAGGACGGCGACGACGACGAGGGGGAAGGGTCGGGGGAAAGCGGGGCGGTCGGCGACGGGCTCTCGGCGGGCGGGTCCGCCGGGGCGGGGGACGGGTCCGGGGCGGGGAGGAGGGCCGCCGCGGCGGCGGTGAGGGCGAGCAGGCCGGCGGCGAGGAGACGGACGGGCACGGGAGGCCTTTCGGTCGACGACGGGGCGTGCTCCGACTGTCCGTCAGTTCGGCCGCCCGGGCGAGCCGTCGCGCCCGGGCGGGTGTCGGGCCCCGGCGGCCCCGCCGTCAGCCCGGCCGGTACGGGAGTTCGATCTCCGCCCAGACCACCTTGCCGTGCCGGGTGGGGCGGCTGCCCCAGCGGTGCGCGAGTTCGCTGACCAGGTGGATGCCGCGGCCGCCCTCGTCCTCTTCGGCGGAGCTGCGCAGCCGGGGCGGCTGGCCGCCGGCGTCGGAGACCTCCAGGGTGAGGGTGCGGTCGCGGAAGATCCGCAGGCGGCGCGGGGCGTCGGCGTGCAGCAGGGCGTTGGTGACGAGCTCGCTGACCACGAGTTCGGCGTAGTCGGTGAGCGCGGACAGGCCCCAGGCGTCCAGGGTGGCGCGGGTGAAGCGGCGGGCGCGGGCGGGCAGCGGGCCCTCGCTGGGCAGCAGCAGGGTGGCGATCCGGTCGGCGGGGACGGGCAGCACCCGCGCCATGATCATGGCGATGTCGTCCTCGGTGCCGTCGGTGACCAGGGTGGAGAGCGCGGCGTCGCAGCTCTCCTCCAGGGTGCGGCCGGGGACGGCGAGGGTGCGGGCGAGCAGGTCGATGCCCTCGTCGAGGTCGCGGCCGCGGCGTTCGACCAGGCCGTCGGTGTAGAGGGCGAAGGTGGCGCCGGGCGGCAGGGTGAACTCGATCGACTCGAAGGTGCCGCCGCCGCCGACGCCGAGCGGGACGCCGGAGGGCAGGTCGACGACGTGCGCGGTGCCGTCGGGGTCGACCCGGACGGGCGGCAGGTGGCCGGCCGAGCAGACCACCACGCTGCGGTCGACGGGGTCGTAGACGGCGCACACGCAGGTCGCGAACTGGCCCTCGCCGATCGCCGAGGCGGTCTCGTCGAGCCGTCCGAGGACCTGCTCGGGCGGCAGGTCGAGGGTGGCCAGGGTGCGGGCGACGGTGCGCAGCTGGCCCATCGTGGCGGCGGCCCGGATGCCGTGGCCCATCACGTCGCCGACCACCAGGGCGACCCGTCCGCAGGAGAGCGGGACGACGTCGAACCAGTCGCCGCCGACCTCGCTGACCACGCTGGAGGGCAGGTAGCGGTGGGCGATCTCCAGGCCCAGGGTGCGGTGGATCTCCTGCGGCAGCAGGCTGCGCTGCAGGGTGAGGGCGGTCTCGCGCTCGCGCCGGTAGAGCCGGGCGTTGTCGATGGCGAGGGCGGTGCGGGCGACCAGCTCCTCGGCGAGCGAGACGTCGGCGGCGCCGAACGGCTCGGGGTTGCGGGTGCGGACGAACTCGGCGCCGCCGAGCACCATGCCGCGGGCGATCAGCGGCACCAGCAGGTACGAGTGGATGCCCGCGGCGACGCCGGAGGCGACCCGGTCGGGGTCGGGGACGAGGCCGCGCAGCACCTCCTCGTCGACGTGCGGCTTGAGCAGCGGGCGGCCGCTGCGCAGGCACTGGGTGTAGACCCGGTGCGGGCCGTACTCGGTGGTCTCGCCGACCGTGTCGGAGACGGTGGTCAGGCCGGAGCCGTACGCCTCGCCGACCGCGACGGCGCGGACCTGGATCGGCCGGCCGGGCTGGATCGGGGCGGGTTCCTCGCCGCGCAGCACCGGCTCCAGCAGGTCGACGGTGGCGAAGTCGGCGAACTTCGGGATGATCGCCTCGACCATCTCCTCGGCGGTGCGCTTGAGGTCGAGGGTGGTGCCGATCCGGGCGCCGGCGGCGGCGAGCAGGGTGAGCCGCTCCTGGGCGCGGGAGGCCCGGGCCTCGGCCTGGAAGCGCTCGGTGACGTCGATGATCGAGGAGGAGACGCCGAGCACCCTGCCGGTGGAGTCCTCCAGCCGGAAGTACGACGCCGACCAGGCCCGGTCGCGGCGCGGGTCGCCGGGGACGCGGCCGTGCGAGCGGGCGTCGACCACCGGTTTGCCGGTGGCGAGCACCTGGCGCATCACGTTCTCGATCTCGGCGGCGTTGATGCCGGGCAGCAGGCCGGAGATCCGCCGGCCCAGGTGCTCCTCGACGCTGAGGCCGTTGATCCGGGCCAGTGCCTCGTTCAGCCGGACGAAGCGCAGCTCGGTGTCGTAGACGGCGAGGCCGATCGGGGACTGGTCGAAGAAGCCGTCCAGGATCGCCAGGTCGGACTCGACCTCGTGCAGCGCGTGGGTGTCGGAGGCGGTGGCCAGCAGCAGGGTGCGGCCGTCGGGGCCGGCGATCGGGTAGGTGTGGAACTCCAGCTCGACGGTGGAGCCGTCGCGGCGGCGGACGGGGTGGGTGCCGGACCAGCCGTGGCCGGCCACCAGCCGGGCGAACCACTCGTCGGCGGCGGCGCGGTCCTGCTCGGGCAGCAGCAGCCGGATCGGGTGGGCGCCGATCGCCTGCGCGGCGGGCCAGCCGGTGAGCGCCTCGGCCTCCTCGCTCCAGTGCAGGATCCGGCCGTCCTGCTGGACCAGCGCGGTGGCCAGCGGGACCAGGCGGTGCCCGGCCAGGCGCGCGGAAGCGGCACCCGCCGCGTCGCGGCTGGGCGTCTGTTCGAACCCGTGCGTGCTCAGTTGGCCACCTGCCCGGTACCTTCCCCGGTTCCACCGGTCGTTCCGGCTTCCACCAGACTGCACGGCCCGTCGCACGCTGGCGACTGGTGGTCGTGCGGGCGGTCGGGCCGAAGAAGGCGAGTCTGCTCGATTCGGACCGGTTCGGGCAAGACTGTGCACCTCAACTGCCGGTCCGCGACCGTCCGGCCGGGTCCTCCCCGCCCGCCAGCGCGGCGTCCAGCAGCCGGGACCACTGGCGGACGACGCCGGCCCGGCGCGGTCCGTCGTCGGTGAGCAGGTTGGCCAGGCCCAGGCCGCGGGCCAGGTCGAGGGTGGCCTGGACGGTCTCCCGGACGCCGGTGGCCGACTCGTCCGCGCCCAGGCACTCGACGGCGGCCCGGTGCGCCTCCCGGCCGACGTGGTTCTCCAGCGCGGCGATCCGGCCGCGCAGCGGCTCCTCGGTGGCGGCGGCCACCCACAGGTGCAGCGCGGCCCGGAACAGCGGGCCGGTGTAGAGCCGGACGATCATCTCCACCACGGCCTCGGTGCGGGCCGGGCCGGACGGCGGCAGCTGCTCGACCTGGGCCAGCACGGCGGCCACCCGCTCGGCGGCCACGTGCTCGACGGCGGCGGCGAACAGGTCCTCGCGGGTGCGGAAGTGGTGCTGGGCCGCGCCCCGGGTGACACCGGCCCGCTCGGCGACCACCAGCACCGTGGAGCCGTTCCAGCCGACCTCGGCCAGGCACTCGACCGCCGCCTCCAGCAGCCGCCGCCGGGTGGCGCGGCTGCGGTCCTGCTGCGGTGTCCGGGCGGCGGGCGGGCTGGTCGTCATCGGCGGCTCCTGGTGGGCGCGTTCCGTTCGGATGGCGGTGTCCCGAATCCTATGGGGCGGTACGGGCGGCGACGGCGGTCCGGGCGGCGCGCTCCCGCAGCTCCCGGCGGAGGATCTTGCCGCTGGGGGACTTCGGCACCACGTCCAGGAACTCCACCTCGCGGACCTTCTTGTACGGGGCGACCCGGCGGGCCACGTACTCGACCACCTCCTGCTCGGCCAGCTCGCAGCCGAACGCGGGCACCACGTACGCCTTGGGGTGCTCGGCGCCGTGGGCGTCGGTGACGCCGATGACGGCGGCGTCGGCGATCCGGGGGTGGGTGAGCAGCAGGGCCTCCAGCTCGGCCGGGGCGACCTGGTAGCCCTTGTACTTGATCAGCTCCTTGACCCGGTCGACGACGAACAGCCAGCCGTCGGCGTCGACGTGGCCGACGTCGCCGGTGTGCAGCCAGCCGTCCCGGTCGACGGTCGCGGCGGTCGCGGACTCCTTGCCGAAGTAGCCGCTCATCACCTGCGGGCCGCGGAACAGCAGCTCGCCGTCCTCGCCGGGGCCGAGGTCGCGGGGCGGGGCGTCCAGCGCGCGGATCCGCAGCTCGGTGCCGGGGACGAGGCGGCCCGCGGTGCCGACCGGCGGGTGCGGGTCGCCGGGCGGGACGACGTGGGTGACCGGGGAGAGCTCGGTCATGCCGTAGCCCTGCAGCAGGTGCGGCAGGCCCAGGCGGCGGGCGCAGGCGGCGGCCAGGGCGGCGTCCAGCGGGGCGGCGGCGGACAGCACGTAGCGGATCGACGACAGGTCGAAGCGGTCCACCAGCGGGTGCTTGGCCAGCGCGAGGACGATCGGCGGGGCCACGTACAGCGCCTCGATCCGGTGGCGCTGGATCGCGGTCAGGAACTGCTCCAGGTCGAAGCGGGGCAGCACGACCACGGTGGAGCGGGCCCGCAGCGGGCGGTTGAGCAGCGCGCTGAGGCCGTAGATGTGGAAGAACGGCAGCACCGCCAGCACCCGCTCGGCCGGGGCCGGGCCGAGCAGGGCGTCGACCTGGGCGAGGTTGGTGGACAGCGAGCGGTGGGTGAGCATCACGCCCTTGGGCAGGCCGGTCGTCCCGCTGGAGTACGGCAGCACGGCCAGGTCGGTGGCCGGGTCGAGGCGGGGCGCGGGTTCGGGGGCGTCGGTGGCGGCCAGCTCGGCGAGGGTGCGGTGGGCCCCGGCGTCCTCCTCGTCCTCGTCGCAGAGGAACACGCCGGCGACCGGGTGCTCGGCGGTGGCCCGGCGGACCACCGGCAGGAACGCGGCGGCGGTGATGATCCAGCGGGCGCCGGAGTCGCGCAGCTGGCCGGCCAGCTCGGCGGGGGTGGCGAGCGAGTTGACGGGCGTGACGGTGGCGCCGGTGCGGGTCGCGCCGTAGAACGCCAGCGGGTAGGCGAGCGAGTTCGGGCTGAGCAGCGCCACCACGTCGCCCTTCGCGACCCCGGCCGCGGCCAGGCCGGCGGCGAGGCGGCGGCTGCCCGCGTCCAGCTCCCGGTAGCTGACGGAGCGCCCGGTCAGCCCGTCCACCAGGGCCGGGCGGTCGGCGTGCTCGCCCGTCGCGCAGTCGCCGAGGACCGCGTCGTGGATCGGCAGGTCGAGCGGGGGGACGGGCGGGTAGTCGCTGTGGAACACCATGCGGGCCTCCGGGCGGCTCGGCGGTCGCGGCCGGCGGGGTGCGGTCGCGCGGTGCCAGCGTGCCGGGGCCGGGCGCGGCGCCACCAGGGCGCGTGACGGGCTTACCGGCGTACGCGGGTGCCCTCCTGGCGGGCCAGCAGGTCGAGCAGCCGGGCGTGGGTGGCGGCGTCGGCGGCGGCGAGCAGGCCGCCGGCGCCGCTGTGCACCGGCTCGCCGCGCAGGTCGGTGACGGTGCAGCCGGCCGCCTCGCACAGGGCGATGCCGGCGGCGAAGTGCACGCTGTCCGCGAGGTGCCCGTCCGTCAGGTAGGCGGCGCGGCGGCCGGCCGCGACCCAGGCCACCGCGAGGGTGGTCGACACCACGCGCGGGCGGAACTCCCGCTCGAAGCCGGCGTCGGTGAGCAGCCGCGCGACCCGCAGCCCGGGGGCGTTCGGGTACGGCGGGTCCAGGTTGAGGTCGACCAGCCGGGAGCCGGCCGACGGCACCAGCGGGGTGTCCCGGCCGTCCCGGCGCAGGTGCGCGGCGGCGCCGTCGGTCCAGTACGTTTCGCCGGTGTACGGGTCGGCGGTGGCGGCGGCGACCGTCCGGCCGTGCTCGCGCAGGGCGACGTTGACGCCCACCAGGTGCGTCCCCACCGCGAAGTTGAGCGTTCCGCAGAGCGGGTCGACCAGCCACTGCCGGGCGGCGGAGCGGTCGCCGCTGCGGCCGCTCTCCTCCCCCGTGAACGCGTCGCCGGGCCGGGCCGCCCGGAGCAGGTCGAGGACGGCCCGCTCGGCCGCCAGGTCGGCGGCGGTCGCGAAGTCGCCCCCGCCCTTCTCCTCCCGCGCGGCCCCCGCCCAGTCGGTGGCCCGCACCACCGCGGCTCCGGCTTCGGCGGCGCGGCGGGCGAGGTCGGCGTCGTGCACGGGGGTCCTTTCGGCGGGCGGAGGGGGCGGGTGAGCGGGGGTCCGGGGAACGGCGGGGTCCTGGCGGGGGCTCCCGGGACCTACTCCTCCGGCTCCCAGTCCCTGAGCTGGTGGAAGGGGACGGTGTCGCCCTCGATCGGGAGGCCGTCGACGGGGATGCGGTTGTAGAGCATGCGGATGAGCTCGGCGGCGGTGCCGCGGATGGTGGCGTCGGGGGTGGCGGGGGTGCGGGTCGCGTGGGCGCCGGCGGCGGAGAGGGCGAGGTACCAGGTGGGGCCGTCGGTGGCCCGGAAGGCGAGGGTGACCGGGGTGTGCGGCCAGGGGACGGTGGTGGAGCAGCAGGTGAGGAGGAACTCCTCGACGGCGTCGAGGGCCACCTCGCGCGGCAGCTCGGCGGGGAGGCCGGCGGTGAGCCGGGCGTCGTAGGTGTGGACGGCCGTCTCGTTGAGGCGGCGGCGGGCGGCCGCGGCGGTGTTCTGCGGGGACTGGGCGAGGGGCCACCACGTCCAGCAGGGGGCGTCGGGGCCGGTCTCGCGGAGGGCGTCGAGGAGCCGGTCGGTGGAGTCGGCGAACCAGGCGATCAGCTCGTCCCGGTCGGTCGGGGCCGGCTCGGTGGGGCGGGGCGGGGGCGTCTCGCCGGCGCCCGCGGTGACGATCGAGGCCCAGAAGCGCTGCCCGTGGCCGAGGTGCTGGGCCAGGTCGTACAGCGTCCACTCGGGGCAGGTGGGGACCTGGACGTCGAGGGCGGGGGCGGCGGCGAGCGCCTCGCGGAAGGCGGCGGAGCGGTCGTCGATGAGGCTCAACCGGGCCGGGAAGTCAAGATCGTTGGACACGGTTGACTGTCTACCACCAAGTCTCCGACGGGTGGAAGCGGTTATTCACGGCGGGCTTTCCACCGGGCGCGCGCGGTCAGTAGGAGCGGGGCAGGCCGAGGGTGTGCTGGGCGACGTAGTTGAGGACCATCTCCCGGCTGACCGGCGCGACCCGGCCGACCCGGGTGGCGGTGAGGAGCGCGGCGAGGCCGTACTCCTGGGTGAGGCCGTTGCCGCCGAGGGTCTGGACGGCCTGGTCGACCGCGCGGCAGGAGGCCTCGCCCGCCGCGTACTTGGCCATGTTCGCGGCCTCGCCGGCGGCGGCGTCCCGGCCCGTGTCGTACAGGTGGGCGGCCTTGCGGGTCATCAGCCGGGCGAGCTCGACCTCGACGGCGCACTGCGCGAGCGGGTGGGCGATGCCCTGGTGGGCGCCGATCGGGCGGTCCCAGACGGTGCGGGTGCGGGCGTAGGAGGCGGCGGTGGCGAGGGCGTGGCGGGCGATGCCGAGGGTGAAGGCCGCGGTCATGATCCGTTCCGGGTTGAGCCCGGCGAAGAGCTGTGCCAGCCCGGAGTCCCGGTCGCCGACCAGGGCGTCGGCGGGAAGCCGGACGTCGTCCAGGAACACCTGGAACTGCCGCTCGGGGGCGGTGAGTTCCATCGCGATGGGCCGGTACTCGAAGCCGGGGCTCTCGCGCGGGACGACGAACAGGGCGGGCCTGAGCCGGCCCGTGCGGGCGTCCTCGGTGCGGGCGACGAAGAGGACGGCGTCGGCCTGGTCGATGCCGGAGACGAACACCTTGCGGCCGGTGAGCAGCCAGTCGTCGCCGTCGCGGCGGGCGGTGGTGGTGATCCGGTGGGAGTTGGAGCCGGCCTCGGGTTCGGTGATGCCGAACGCCATCACGGCGGTGCCGTCGGCGAGTCCGGGCAGCCAGCGGCGCTTCTGCGCCTCGGTGCCGTAGCGGGCGATGACGGTGCCGCAGATCGCCGGGGAGACGATCAGCATCAGCAACGGGCAACCGGCGGCGCCCAACTCTTCGAGGACGATCGCGAGTTCGCCGATGCCCGCGTCCCCGCCGCCGTACTCGGCGGGGAGGTTGACGCCGAGGTAGCCCGCCTTGGCGGCCTCGGCCCAGAGTTCGCGCACGGGCTCCCCGGCGCGGGCCTTGCGCTGGAAGTAGTCGCGGCCGTAGCGGGCGGCGAGCGCGGCGACGGCGGCGCGCAGGTCGTACTGCTCCTGGGTGTCGATCAGCGCTGCGGACATGGCGGGTCCTTCCGGGGAGAGGGGGCGGGTCGGCGGTCGGGGCGGACGGCGGCACGGGCGACGGGTCGGGCTCGCGGGTCAGCGGTCGGGCTGGCGGGTCAGCGGTCGGGGCGGACGACGGCGAGGACGGTGCCGGTCTCGACCTGGCGGCCGACGGTGGCGGTCAGGTCGGCGAGGGTGCCGTCGGCGGGGGCGGTGAGCCGGTGCTCCATCTTCATCGCCTCGATCCGGAGCAGGACCTGGCCGGCGGTGACGCGTTCGCCGGGGCGGGCGTCGATCCGGACGACGGTGCCGGGCATCGGGGCGAGCAGGGTGCCGGGGGCGAGCGGGGCGGTGGGGGCGGGGAGGCGGTCGACGGCGGTGAGGGCGTGGTGCCCGGTGGGGGTGTCGACGAAGATCCGGTCGCCGTGGCGGGCGACCTGGTAGCGGCGGCGCAGCGGGCCGATCGCGAGGTCGACGGAGTCGGGCGTGGCGTGCAGGAGCCGGACGTCCGGGTGGTCGTCGGCGCGCAGGCCGTCGCGGGTGAGGCGGTAGCGGACGTCGAGTTCGGTGCCGTCGGGGGTGCGGTAGCGCTTGGTCTGCGGCTGGGAGGGGAGGTTGCGCCAGCCGGCCGGGAGGTGGCGCAGCGGGCCCCGGCGGTCGGCGGCGTCGGCGAGGGCGGCCGCGAGGGCGGCGAGGGGGGTGGATTCGCGGTCGGGGGCGGTGAGTTCGGCGTGGTGGTCGGTGAGCAGGGCGGTGTGGACGCGGCCGGCCAGGAAGTCGGGGTGGCGCAGGGCGCGGACCAGCAGGTCGCGGTTGGTGGCGGGGCCGTGCAGGCGGGCGCGGGCGAGGGCGTCGGCGAGGCGGCGGGCGGCGGCGGCGCGGGTGGGGGCCCAGGCGACGGCCTTGGCGAGCAGCGGGTCGTAGTGGGCGGTGATCCGGTCGCCGGGGCCGGCTCCGGCGTCCAGGCGTAGACCGGTGGGGGTCGGGAGGGTGGCGAACTCGACGTCGGTGCCCGGGAGTTCGAGGCGGTGGAGGTCGCCGGTGGCGGGCTGCCAGTCGCGGGCGGGGTCTTCGGCGTAGAGCCGGGCCTCGATCGCGCAGCCCCGGACGGGTGGCGGGTCGGCGGGGAGCTTCTCGCCCTCGGCGACGGCGAGTTGGAGGGCGACCAGGTCGATTCCGGTGACGCACTCGGTGACGGGGTGCTCGACCTGGAGGCGGGTGTTCATCTCCAGGAAGGCGAGGCGTCCGTCGGGGGCGAGCAGGAACTCGGCGGTGCCGGCGCCCTGGTAGCCGACGGCGCGGGCGGCGGCGACGGCGGCGGCGTGCAGGCGGGCGCGCAGGTCGGGGGCGAGGCCGGGGGCGGGGGCCTCCTCGACGACCTTCTGGTGGCGGCGCTGGAGCGAGCAGTCGCGGTCGCCGACGGCCCACACGGTGCCGTGGGCGTCGGCGAGGAGTTGGACCTCCAGGTGGCGGCCGGTGGGCAGGTAGGGCTCGCAGAACACCTCGTCGTCGCCGAACGCGGCGGCGGCCTCGGCCCGGGCGGCGGCCAGCGCGTCCGGGAGTTCGGCGAGGGTGCGCACCACCCGCATGCCGCGGCCGCCGCCGCCGGCGGCGGCCTTGACCAGCAGGGGCAGGTCGGCCTCGCCGGGTTCGGGGCCGACGGTGAGGACGGGGACGCCGGCGGCGGCCATCAGGCGTTTGGCGGCGGTCTTGGAGCCCATCGCGGCGATGGCGGCGGGCGGCGGGCCGATCCAGCGCAGTCCGGCGTCGAGCACGGCCTGCGCGAACTCGGCGCTCTCGGACAGGAATCCGTACCCGGGGTGGACGGCGTCGGCTCCGGCGTCGAGGGCGGCGCGGACCAGCAGGTCGGCGCGCAGGTAGGTGTCGGCGGGCGCGGCGCCGGGCAGCCGGACGGCGGTGTCGGCCTCCCGGACGTGCCGGGCGTCGGCGTCCGGGTCGGAGTGGACGGCGACGGTGGCGATGCCGAGGGTGCGGCAGGTGCGCAGGATCCGGCGGGCGATCTCGCCCCGGTTGGCCACCAGCAGTGAGCTGATCATCCGTCAGTTCCTCTTCTTCGCAGGGGTGGTCACATCCGGAAGACGCCGTAGCCGCTGGTGCCCTCGACCGGGCCGCTGTGGACGGCGGACAGGCAGAGGCCGAGGACGGTGCGGGTGTCGCGCGGGTCGATCACCCCGTCGTCGTAGAGCCGTCCGGAGAGGAAGACCGGGAGCGACTCGGCCTCGATCTGCTGCTCGACCGCGGCGCGGATCGCGGCGTCGGCGTCCTCGTCGTAGGGCTGCCCCTTGGCGGTGGCGGCCTGGCGGGCCACCAGCGAGAGCACGCCGGCGAGTTGCTGCGGGCCCATCACGGCGGACTTGGCGCTGGGCCAGCTGAACAGGAAGCGCGGGTCGTAGGCGCGGCCGCACATGCCGTAGTGGCCGGCGCCGTAGGAGGCGCCCATCAGGACGGAGAGGTGCGGGACGGTGCTGTTCGCCACCGCGTTGATCATCATCGCGCCGTGCTTGATGATGCCGCCCTGCTCGTACTCCCGGCCGACCATGTAGCCGGTGGTGTTGTGCAGGAAGACCAGCGGCCGGTGCAGCCGGTTGGCGAGCTGGATGAACTGGGCGGCCTTCTGGGACTCCTGGCTGAACAGCACGCCCTGGGCGTTGGCCAGCACGCCGACCGGGTGGCCGAACAGGGTGGCCCAGCCGGTGGCGAGGCTGGTGCCGTAGTCGGGCTTGAACTCGTCGAAGTCGGAGCCGTCGACGATCCGGGCGATCACCTCGCGCGGGTCGAACGGCACCCGGAGGTCGCCCGGGACGATGCCGAGCAGCTCCTCCTCCGGGTACTTCGGCGGCCGGGGCGAACCGACCGGCTCGGGGCCGGACTTGCGCCAGTGCAGCCGGTGGACGACCCGGCGGGCCAGCCGCAGCGCGTCGGGTTCGTCGAGGGCGAGGTGGTCGGCGAGGCCGGAGGTGCGGGCGTGCATCTCGGCGCCGCCGAGCGACTCGTCGTCGGACTCCTCGCCGGTGGCCATCCGCACCAGCGGGGGGCCGCCGAGGAAGACCTTGGCCCGCTCCTTGACCATGATCACGTGGTCGGACATCCCCGGCACGTACGCGCCGCCCGCCGTGGAGTTGCCGAACACCACCGCCACGGTGGGGATGCCGGCGGCCGACAGCCTGGTCAGGTCGCGGAACAGGGCGCCGCCCGGGATGAAGATCTCCTTCTGGCTGGGCAGGTCGGCGCCGCCGGACTCGACCAGGTTGATCAGCGGGAGCCGGTTGCGCAGGGCGATCTCGTTCGCCCGCAGGGCCTTGCGCAGCGTCCACGGGTTGGACGAACCGCCGCGCACGGTGGGGTCGTTGGCGGTGATCACGCACTCGGTGCCGGCCACCGTGCCGATGCCGGTGACCAGGGCCGCGCCGACCTGGTAGGGGCTGCCCCAGGCGGCGAGCGGGGAGAGTTCGAGGAACGGCGAGTCCGGGTCGAGCAGCAGCTCGATCCGCTCGCGGGCCGGGAGCTTGCCCCGGGCGCGGTGCCGCTCCAGGTACGCGGGGCCGCCGCCGGCCAGTGCCTTGGCGTGCTCGGCGTCCAGGTCGGCGAGCTTGGCGAGCATCGCGGCGCGGTTGGCGGCGTACTCGGGCGCGTCCGGATCGAGCCGGGTGGGCAGGGCGGTCACGGCTGGGCCTCCGGGTCGTCCGGGTGGTGCGGCGGGCGGGGGGCGGGCGGCAGCAGGTGCCGGGGGACGTCGAGGTGGCGGGAGCGCAGCCACTCCCCCAGCGCCTTCGCCTGCGGGTCGAAGCGGTGCTGGGCGGCGACGCCCTCGCCGAGCAGGCCGCGCAGGGTGAAGTTGACCGCGCGGAGGTTCGGCAGCAGGTGCCGCTCGATCTCCAGGTCGGCCGTCTCCGGCAGGAGTTCGCGGAGCCTGTCGGTGGTGAGGGTGTGCGCCAGCCAGGGCCAGCCGGCTTCGCTCCGGGCCCAGACGCCGAGGTTGGCGTCACCGCCCTTGTCGCCGCTGCGGGCTCCGGCGACCAGGCCGAGCGGGGCCCGCCGGGTCGGGCCGGGCGCGGGCGGCGGTGGCAACGGCGGTGCGGGGAGCGGGCGTCGGGGGCCGGTGGCGGTCGGCGGCGGGACGGGGACCTGCTCGCCGGTGGGCAGGTGGGCCCGGTGGTCGACCTCCCTGCGGCCCAACTCCCGTGCCTCGAAGACTCCGTAGGGGCTGGGCCGGGCCGGCGGGGCGGTGAGGTGGAAGCCCGGGTAGCCGGAGAGGCCGAGTTCGACGGCGGCGGCGGTGAGGGCCCGGCCGACCCGGTGCTCCCGCGGGTCGCGGGCGGTGAGCCGCAGCAGGGTGCTGGCGCGTTCCTCGGTGTCGGCGTCCGGGTGCTGGGTGCGGGTCTCGGTCCACTGCAGCCCGGCGGGCGGGTCGGCGGCCAGCGACCTGGTCAACTGCCGCCGCACCAGGGCGGACTTGGCGTCGAGGTCCAGTCCGGTGAGGACGAACACCAGCTCGTTGCGGTAGCCGCCGAGCCGGTTGAGCCCGACCTTGAGGGTGGCCGGCGGGGCCTCGCCGCGCACCCCGTCGATCCGGATCCGGTCGGGGCCCTGCCGGGTCAGCGTCACGGTGTCCAGCCGGGCCGTGACGTCCGGCCCGAGGTAGCGCGCTCCGCCGGTCTCGTACAGGAGTTGGGCCGTGACGGTCTCCACGGTGACCGCGCCGCCGGTGCCCGGGTGCTTGGTGATCACGCTGCTGCCGTCGGCGTGCAGTTCGGCGATCGGGAAGCCGGGGTGGTCGGTGTCGTGCTCGGTGAAGAACGCGTAGTTCCCGCCGGTGGCCTGGGCCCCGCACTCCAGCACGTGGCCCGCGACCACCGCGCCCGCCAGCGCGTCCAGGTCGTCCGGCGTCCAGCCGTGGTGCGCGATGCCGGGTCCGACCACCAGCGCGGCGTCCGTGACCCGGCCGGTCACCACCACGTCCGCGCCGGCCCGCAGGCACTCGGCGATCCCGAACGCCCCGAGGTACGCGTTCGCGGCCAGCAGCGGACGGCTCGGGTCCGCTCCCGTCCAGCCGAACTCCGCCGCCCTGGGCAGGAGTTCGTCGCCGGTGACGTGGCCGATCCGGGCCCGCAGGCCCTGCCGGGCGGCGAGCTCCCCGAGCGCCCCGGCCAGCCGGGCCGGGTTCAGACCGCCCGCGTTGACCACGATCCGCACCCCGAGGTCGAGCGCCTCCGCGAGGCAGTCCTCGGCCTGCCGCAGGAACGTCCGCGCGTAGCCGAGCGCCGGGTCGCGCAGCCGGTCCCGGGCCAGGATCAGCATCGTCAGCTCGGCCAGGTAGTCACCCGTCAGCACGTCCAGCGGCCCGCCCGCCAGCATCTCGCGGAACGCGCCGAACCGGTCACCGTAGAACCCCGAGGCGTTGCCGATCCGCAGCACGGAACCTCCCGACCCCGGTTCTCCCGGGCGTGGTCGACGGCACCGATCGGGTCGGCGCGCGTCCGGTCGCGACCGAGCGTGACAGCAAGTCGGGGACATATCAAGCACACGTGCTTGTTTTCGGCCGGGGGGACGCCCTCCGGCCCGACGGCGCGGGACGGGCCGGGCCGGGCCGGGCCGGGCCGGTTCCGGCGGGGTGGCGGGGCGGCGGGCCGGGCGGGGCGGGTGAACTCGTCGGCCCGGGCGGCGCGTTGGGCCGGGGCGGGCGAGGGCCGGGCGGGGGAAACCGGGGTGACCGCGCGGAGCCGCGCGGCTAGGGTCGGACGGTGCCCGAACTGACGCTGCTGCGCGCCGACCACGCCCCTGCGGTCCTCGCCTTCGAGACGGCCGAGCGCGCGTACTTCGCCGCCTCGGTCCCCGACCGCGGGGACGACTTCTTCGCCCGGTACGCGGAGCGGCACGCGGCCCTGCTGGCCGAACAGGAGGCCGGCGTCTGCGCGTTCCACCTGCTCCTCGCCGAGGACGGCACGGTGCTCGGCAGGTTCAACCTGGTCGACATCGGGAGCGGTAGCGCGACCCTCGGCTACCGGGTCGCCCGGCACGCCACCGGGCGCGGGGTGGCGACCGCCGCCGTGCGCGGCCTCTGCGACCTGGCGGCGACCCGGTACGGGCTGCGCGAGCTGCGGGCGGCGGTCGCCACCGGGAACCCCGCGTCCGGACGGGTGCTGGCCAAGGCGGGGTTCGTCCTGGTCGGCCCCGCCGGGCCGGACGACCTCGGCGGGCAGCCGGGCAGCTGGTACCGCCGCGACCTGGACGGCTGACGACCGGGAGCCGGCCGGCCGTCGGGCACCGGCTGCCGCCCGTCGGCCGGGTCCGCTAGCGTCCGGGCATGTCGTCGACCCGGCGTTCCCCGGAGTCCGTCGCCGCCGAGCGGATGGCGGTGGTCGAGCGGCTCCGCGCCGCGCCCTTCCCGGAAGTGGCCGGGCGGGCCTGGGAGTCGGCGGAGTGGGGCGGACCCGGGTTCCACCTGGCGCTGCTGGAGGAGAGCCGGGATTTCTGGGAGGTCCGGGGTCCGGAGGCCTGGGAGGAGGCGCACCGGGAGATCGAGGCCGCCCGGCAGGCGCTGGGGGCCCTCCTGACGGCCCGCTGGGGCGCGCCGGAGCGCGTGGAGCTCCGGGACCACACCGACGGCACCACCGGTTCGGAGTTCCGCCCGCTCGAACCGCTCGACACCCTGTGCTCCTCGGTCGGCCCGATGTCGGTGTGGCACCTGCCGGGCACCGGCCGCTGGGTGGGCCTGGCGATCGGGCAGGCGGACACGGAGTTCCCGCTCGTGCTGCTGCTCGCCGTCGGCGAGGCACCGGCCCTCGCGTCGAGGTCCCCGACGGGGTGGGCCTGAGCGGCACGGGCGGCGCGCGGACCCGCGCCGGCGGCGGCCGGGCTGTGGGTGGGGTGCGGCATGCTCCACGCCATGCTTCACGTGAGGACGGAACGCGGACCGTCGATGCGCGACCCGGGCCCGGCGGCCCTGAACCGGCTGGTCGCGAACATGCGGCGCGGCGACTCCCACCTGATCCTCGAACGGTTCGGCCCGGACGAGCCGGAGGGCAGCTGGTACGCGCAGGTGCGCCTGCGGGAGAACGGCGTCTACCAGGTGGAGTACCGCGACGGCGTCCCGGCCGAGCACTACCAGACCCTGACGGTCTCGCTCCCCGGGGTGGTCGACGCGCTGCTCGGCTGGTCGTCCGGCGGGACGGCCTGGCGGGCCCGGTTCGACTGGATCAACATCGGGCACTGGTTCGCCGCCGAGTCGAACGGCACGGGCGGCACGGGCGGGGCCGACCGGACGGACGAGGGCGTCCCGCCCGGCTGCTGAGTCCCGTCCGGCGGGACTCGGCAGCCGGGTCAGAGCAGCCAGAGGCCGAAGCCCGCGACCAGGATGCCGGCGGCGATCAGCAGCGGGCCGAGCAGGTGGTCGCGGGGGCGGTCGGTGCCGGGGCGGATCCGGACGGTGGAGGCCAGGCCGAGGCCGGAGAGCAGCAGGCCGACCGGAGTCAGGACCGCCCACAGGGCGGGGACGGCGAAGTGGCCGGAGATCATCGGGTCGTCGGCCGGCCGGCGGGTCGGGGGCGCGCGTCGGGCGCCGCCGGGGCGTGGGGTGCGGCCATGGTGGGTCCTCCTGCTGGGCTCCGCACGACGCTACCCGGGTGCGGAACAAGACTCCGCCACGGATTGGCAAAGCCTTCCCCGCGGCCGTCGGGGCAGGCCGGGGGCGGTGCGGCTGACGGTCCGTCGGCTTCACCCGGGTGGCCGATCGGCGCACACGAAAAAACCACGCGCTTCCCAGCGAACGTCCAGGGACTTCCAGGTTTCCGTTCAGTGGCCGCCGGGTGCCCTCCGGACCTCCGCCCGGTGGCCCCCGGATGGACGCCCGGACGCACGGGGGCCCCGGTCCGGCACCACCTTGCCGGGCCGGGGCCGGGGCCCTTCGGGGCGTGCGGGGCGGTCGGCGCTCAGCCGACCGGGACGGCCGGTTCGGCGGCGGGGACGGCCGCCGCCTCCTTCGCCGTCCGGGCCGCCGCGCGGCGGGCGGTGAGGCGGTTGACCAGGGTGACCATCGCCCAGGCGTAGGCCCAGCCGACCAGGATGTCGATGATGAAGTGCTCGGCGCCGTAGACCAGCGTGAAGGCCATCGCCAGCGGGTACGCGACGAGCAGCGCGCGCAGCACGCGGTTGGCCTTCGGCCAGAACACCAGGGCGATCATCATCGGGTAGGCGGCGTGCAGCGAGGGCATCGCGGCGACGTCGTTGGCGAACTTGCTGCCGTTCTCGAAGATGGTGCCGGCCCGGTGCAGGCCGCTGTTGTCGAGGACGGTGGCGACGATCCGGTTGACGGCCGGCATGTGGTGCTCCAGCGCGGCCAGCCACGGCGGGTCGGCGGGGTAGAGCACGTAGGTGACGAAGCCGATCGCGGTGATCGCCAGGTAGCAGCCGAGGAAGTGCCGGAACCGGGCGTGGTTGCGCTTCCACAGCACGGCGAGGATCACGAACACCGCGAAGAAGTGCGACATGTAGACGGTGACGGCGGCGTAGTCGTACCACTGCGGCTGACCGGGGTGGTAGAGCCAGTCCTGCAGGCGGACGGTCCAGGTCTCACCGAAGCCGAGCACCTCGTCGAAGGCGATCTGCGGTGCGTAGTGCGGCCGCCAGGGCGTGTGCGCGCCGTAGCCGCGCAGCAGGGAGTACACCCAGACCACGCCCATCACCGGGACCCAGTCCCGCAGGACGTACAGCCACCCCTTTCGGCCACCGCTGTGCACGGACGCGGCGACCAGGGCGGCGATCAGCCACAGGAAGACCACGTCGTTGGCGTAGGGCAGGCCGTAGACCGCGAGGTAGCGCCAGAACGCGAGCGCGAACAGGGGCCAGGCGAGGTGTCGGAGCCTGAGCCGGGACAGGAGGTGGAGCGCCAGGGAGCGTGACCGGGCTGCCAGGTGGGACGAGTCGATCATGCGTCACGAAGCTAGCAACCGCGGCTTGGAGATTCCTCCTGCCGCGCGCCGGGGTTCCCAGCGAGTTCCCAGGGGCCACTCGGACGGGTGGGGACCGCCGCCGACTGGTCTAATGCTCGACATTAATAATGTCGAGCATTAATGTGTACGGCATGGAGAGGAAGTCGACGGGTACCCGAAGCACCCCCGCACGAGGCGTCCGCAGGCCGGGCCCGGGGAGCGCCGGCGGTACCGGCAGCAGACGCGGGGCCGACGGCGAGGGCAGTGGCGGCGAAGACGGCGGCAGCTCCACCCGGGCGCGGCTGATCCGTTCCGCCGAGCGGCTGTTCGCGGCGCAGGGCGTGCACGGCGCCCAGCTGCGCGACGTGGTGCGGCAGGCGGGGCAGGCGAACCCGTCCGCCGTGCAGTACCACTTCGGTTCGCGCGAGGGACTGCTGGACGAGGTGATGGCCGAGCGGCAGCGGCGCACCGAACGGGCGCTGGCCGAGCGGCTGCCGCAGCCCGAGGGGCGCTCGCTGGGCGAGCTGCTCGGGGCGCTGGTCGACGCGGAGGCCACCGAGCTGCGCACCGAGCGCGGCCGGGACTGCCTGCGGATCTCCACCCAGGTCAGCCACCGCAGCGGCATCCGGGAGCGGCGCCCGCACGCCGGTCTCGCGGGCACCCTGTACTGGCGGCTGATCCTCGCGCTGGAGACCCCGCTGCTCCCGCTGGCGCCCGAACCGGTCCGGCTGGAGCGGATCGACCTGGCACTGACCCTGATCGGCGCGGCGCTGGCCGAGCGCGCCCGGCAACTGGCCGAGGCCGAGCCGACGCTGAGCGACGACCGCGCGTACCTCGCCGACCTGGTCTCGGTCTGCGCGGGCCTGTTGACCGCGCCGCTCCCCTGAACCGCGAACCGTTCCCGAACCCCGAACCCCGAACCCCGAACCCGAACCTCCCCGCCGGCCGCGGCCGAGGGGGACGCAGCACCGACACACACGCCCACGAGGCGAGCACCGAGGAGCAAGTCATGAGCGAGCTGTCCGGCAAGACCGTCATCATCACCGGCGGGGCCCGCGGCCTGGGCGCGGAGACCGCGAAGCAGGCGGTCGCGGCGGGGGCGAACGTGCTGGTCACCGACGTCCTGGACGAGGACGGCGCGGCGACCGCCGCCGAGCTGGGCGAGCGGGCCCGCTACCGCCACCACGACGTCACCTCGGAGCAGGACTGGGCGGACGTGGTGGCGTACGCGCAGGCCGAGTTCGGGGCGGTGCACGGGCTGGTGAACAACGCCGGGATCTCCACCGGCAGCTTCCTGGCCGACGAGTCGGTGGAGCACTTCCGCCGGGTCCTCGACATCAACCTGACCGGTGTGTTCATCGGCATGAAGGCGGTCATCCCGGCGCTGCGGGCGGCCGGCGGCGGCTCGGTGGTGAACATCTCCTCGGCGGCGGGCCTGATGGGCCTGGCGCTGACCGCGGGCTACGGCGCGTCCAAGTGGGGCGTGCGCGGCCTGACCAAGATCGGCGCGGTGGAGCTGGGCGTGGACCGGATCCGGGTGAACTCCGTCCACCCGGGCATGACCTACACCCCGATGACGGCGTCCACCGGCATCCAGCGCGGTGAGGGCAACTACCCCAACACCCCGATGGGCCGGGTCGGCGAGGCGCCCGAGATCGCCGCGGCCACCGTCTTCCTGCTCTCCGACGCCGCGTCCTACGTCACCGGTGCCGAGCTGGCGGTGGACGGCGGCTGGACCACCGGCCCGACCGTCCGCTACGTGATGGGGCAGTGATCCGGGGCGGCCCTCCGGTCGCGCACCGGAGGGCCGCCGATCCGTCGTCAGCCCAGCAGGGCGGACCCGCCGGGGGCGAGGCGGGCGTAGCGGGTCCCGGTCGCCCGGTCGATCCAGCCGTCGAAGTTCTCGTTGCCGACCTCGCTCAGGTGGGCGTCGTGGATCGGGAAGGTGTGCTCCGGCTCGATCGCGCGCACCATCCCGATCGCCTGCCGCAGGCTCTGCCAGGGGCCGCCGGCCGGCAGCAGCAGCGTCCGCACCTCCTCCCCCGGGCCGTCCGGGACGTGCAGGGAGTCGCCCGGGTGGTAGGTGCCCTCGACCAGGAAGCCGAGGTTCGCGCAGTCGGGGTACCCGTCGATGGTCTCGGCGTGCCGCCCGCCGACCGCGCGGACCTCGAAGCCGCCGGCCGTGAACTCCTCCCCCGTCCGGACGGCGAGCGGCGCGGGCCCGGTGAGGCCGGGGAGCGCGGCGAGTTCGGCCGCGAGCTCCGGGTGGGCGTACACCGCCAGCCCGGGGTCGGCGGCCCGGGCGGCGAGCAGCAGGTCGTCGTCGACGTGGTCGGCGTGCCCGTGCGTGTAGAGCACCGCCCGGACGCCCGCGAAGGCCTCCGGTTCCGTCCAGCAGCCGGGGTCGATCAGGACGGACCGCTCCCCGTCGGACGAGTCGATCCGGACACAGGCGTGGGCGTACTTCGTCAGGCGCATCCGGCCAACGTATCGCCGGGACGGGACCGGGCGCCCCGTTTTTCCCCTCCTCACCCCCCGTCCGCCAGCGGGGCGAGCGCGGCGCGCAGGCGGGCGAGCCAGGCGTTGGCGGTGCCGGTGGCGGCCGGGTGGGCGGCGCGCAGGGCGGCCCAGTCGGCGGGCGGGACGGTGAGGGCGGCCGGCCGGAACGCGCCGGGGTGGCCGGGTTCGCGGGCGAGGACGCGCCGCAGCAGGGCCGGGTCGAGCGTGCCGGCGCAGCGTTCGGCGAGCAGGACGGCGTCGTACAGGTCCTTGGCCCGGGCGCGTTCGCCGTCGGCGTGCAGCCAGAGCAGCTTCCAGGCGAGCGAGAGTTCCCGGCTCGCGGTCCGCACGGTGGTGGTGCCGGTGCCGTCCCCGCGCGGCACGGCCGTCCGGACGGGCGGTTGGGGCATCCGCTCGTCGCGTGCGAAGTCGACGGTCACCTCGCCGTCCTCGCCGCCGTCCGCCGTCCAGCGCAGGGCGACCCGCAGGCCGGGCCGGTCGTGGCCTGTGCCGCGGTCCGCCTCGTGGTCCGTGCCGTAGGCCCAACTGCCGCTGTCCCGTACGGAGTCGGGGTCGAGCCGGAGGCCGGGGGCGATCTGCGGGTGTTCCTCGACGAGTTCGCGGAGCACCGAGTCCGGCCCCTCGTCCTCGGGTTCGGCGGCCGGCACCCAGCTCAGGCCCTCGGGCGGGAGGTGGGCGCGCAGGCCGCGGGTGTCGGAGTCCTCGAAGCGCCACATCTCGTACCCGCCCGCTCCGTGGGCGGCTTCGGGCCACTGCCGGGCGTCGGCGAGGTCGGGCAGGTACGGGTACGGGTCGAGCCCGTCGATCGGGACGAGCGGGGAGGGCGGGACGATCCAGTCGAGGTCGGCGGGTTCGCGGGCGGCCGGGCCGACCCAGGCGGGCAGCACCATGCTGCCGCGCAGCACCAGCACGTCGGCCCACGGCGAGTCGGCGATCAGCGCGAGCAGGTGGTCGAGCACGGCACGCCGGGCGGCGCGCCACTGCGGCGTCCCGCCGTTCACCGTCACCCGTCTCCCCCGGAGTTCACGGAGGAGACGGTAGCGGCCGGGTCGGACACCCGGCCGGTCGAGGGTTCCGTGCGGCGCCGGCCGGGTCGGTCGGGGCCGGGCCGGGTCAGCCGGCGGCGGCCTCGATGCGTTCGACGACGAGTTCGCAGAGTTCGTGGGTGCGCAGGGCGTCGGTGGCGTCCAGGGTCTTGCCGGCCCGGAGGGCGTCGAGGAAGTGCAGGACGACCTGTTCGATGCCGCGTTGGCGGGCGACCGGGACCCAGTCGCCCCGGCGGCGGACGGTAGGCTGGCCCCGGTGGTCGATGACCTCCGCCAGGTTGTGGACCTCGCGCTTGGAGTCGGCGCCGGAGACCTCCAGGACCTCCTCGGTCGAGCCGGAGACCCGGTTCATGATGCCGAGGGCGGTGAAGCCGCGGCCGGCCAGCGTGAGGACGAGGTGCTCGACCAGGCCGTCGCGGACCCGGGAGCGGACGTCGACGTGCTCGATCTCGGCGGGGGCGAGGAAGCGCAGGCTGTCGATGACGTGGATGAAGTCGTCGTAGACCAGGGTGCGGGCGCGCTCGGGGAGGCCCTCGCGGTGCTTCTGCAGCACGATCAGGTCGCGCGGGCGCTCGGCGGCGAGCAGGTAGCCGGGGGCGTGGCGGCGGTTGAAGCCGACCAGCAGGGAGCGGCCGGTGTGCTCGGCGAGGGCGACCAGGCGGCGGGCGCCGTCGAGGTCGTAGGCGAGCGGCTTGTCCACGTAGACGTCGACGCCGCGGGTGAGGAGTTCCTCGACGATCGGGACGTGCTGGTCGGTGGCGGCGTGGACGAACGCGGCGCGGATGCCGGAGTCGATCAGCTCGCCGAGGTCGGTGGTGCGGAACGGGACGCGGTAGGCGTCGCCGATCCGGTCGAGCTTGGCCCGGTCCCGGGTCATCAGGCGCAGGTCGACGCCGGGTTGGGCGGTGAGGACCGGCAGGTAGGCCTTCTGCGCGATGTCGCCGAGCCCGACGACGCCGATCGGGATCGGGGACGTGCTGCGGTCGGTCTCTCGGTCGCTCATCGGCACTCCTGCGAGGGTGGGTGGTGGTCGTCCCTGACCACCCGGCAGCATATGCCAGGGCGTTCGTTGAGCTGTCGGAACGTCCGTGAACGGCCGATTCGCGTCGGTGCCGGAGCGGCCGGGCCCGCCGGGGGCGGCTCCGGCACCGACGGCGGCGGGCCGTCAGCGGGCCGGGGCGGCGCCGAGCATCCGGCGGAAGTCGGCCACCGCGCCGTCGAGCCCGCCCGCGTAGCCGCCCTGGGCGAGCCGCAGCACGAAGGCCACGGCGTCGTCCGGGTGCGGGTCGGCGTACGGCTGCCCGTTGTAGTCGAGGAACAGCAGCATCGACTCGAAGGTGGTGCGCTTGTTCCGGTCGGTGAGGGGGTGGTTGCGGGCGAGGGACTCGCCGAGCGCGACCGCCTTGGTCCACACGTCCGGGTAGGCGTCGGCGCCGAGGACCGAGGCCTGCGGGCGGCCGAGCGCCGACTGCAGCAGCGAGCGCTCGCGCACCGCCGCGGCGTCGCCGACCAGGTGGGCGACGTCGTCCTCGTCGAGGTGGTCGGTGGCGGTGGACGCGTTCACAGGTCGGCCAGCCTCTCCAGCGTCTCGGCGTTCGCCGCCCGGATCCGCGCCACCAGCGCGGCCCGCCGCTCGGCGCGCTGCTCCGGCGCCCAGCCGACGGCCCGCGGATCCTGCTCCTGCTCCTGCTGCTCCACCTCGGCGCATCCTCCCGGCCGGACACGGTTCGTGGGCGGAAGCTAACAGCGGGGAGGGGCTGCGGTCGATCGATTATCCGACGGGACGCGGCGACCGCCGCCCCGGGGACGGCGGCGGTCGCGGACCGGCCGGGCCCCTCGGCCGGGTTCCGGGCCGAGGGGGGTGGTCGGCGTCCGGTCAGGCGGGGTCGGGGCGGCAGGTGAGGTCGCGGTCGGGCAGGGTGCCGGTGGTGAGGAAGCGGTCGGCGGCGGTGACCGCGCAGGACGGGGTGCCGGGGTCGTAGGCGCCGTGGTTGCCGCCGTCGACGGTGACCATCCGGGCCCGCTGGCCGAGCGCGGCGCGCATGCCGAGGGCGCCGGCGTACGGGGTGGCGGGGTCGCGGGTGGTCTGCAGCAGCAGGATGTTCGCGGGGCCCCGGCCGGTGACGCGGACGGCGGGTTCGGCGGGGGCGGGCCAGAACGCGCAGGGCGTGATGTTGGCGCCCATGCCGGCGGAGAGCGGGTGGCGGGCCCGGCTCTCGGTGACGGCGCGCTGGTAGTGCGCGGGGTCGCGGGTGGCGGGGGTGTCGTTGCACAGGACGGCGACGAAGGCGGCGATGTCGTTGTCGGCGGGGACGCCGGGGGTGTCGGCCCTGCTCAGCCACCAGTACGGGACGGGTCCGGTGCCGTCGGCGGCGAGGTAGCTCCACCAGTCGGCGATCTCCGGGAACAGCGCGGTGTGGTAGCTGTCGAGGCGGTACAGGGTGCGCCACAGGTTGCCGTCGACCGGTCCGGCCACCGGGTGGCGCACCGGGGTGCGGTCGAGTTTCGCGCCCAGCGCGAGGTAGTTGGCGCGGACGGCGGCCGGCGTGGCGCCGAAGTGCAGGTCGGCGTCGCGGGCGGCGGCCCAGGCGGCGAAGTCGGCGAAGCGCAGTTCGCCGCCGGCGTCCCAGCCCGCGAGGCGTTCCTGCCAGGTGGTGTTGGGGTCGACGTTGGCGTCCAGGACGAGGCGGTCGGTGCGGCCGGGGAAGAGTTCGGCGTAGACCGCGCCCAGGTAGGTGCCGTAGGAGGCGGCCCGGTAGGAGATCTTCGGTTCGCCGAGGGCGGCGCGGATCCGGTCCAGGTCGCGGGCGGTGTCGGCGGTGGTGAGGTGGCGGACGAGGTCGCCGCCGGCGGTGAGGCAGTCGCGGGCCAGGTCGCGGGCGAAGCGCACGTTCGGGGCGATCGAGCCGTCCGGGGCCGGGTAGGGGAAGACCTGCTGCCAGGGCACCTCGGCGGGGGTGCGTCCGCAGGTCACCGGGGTGCTGTGGCCGACGCCGCGCGGGTCGAAGCCGACCAGGTCGTAGCGGTCGAGCACCTCGCGCGGGTAGCCGGCGGCGGTGGCGCTCGGCAGGTGCAGGCTGGCCACGCCGGGACCGCCGCCGTTGTGCACCAGGATGCCGCGCCGCAGGCCGGGCTTGGCCGTGGACAGCCGGGAGACCGCGATCTCGATGGTCCGCCCGCGCGGCTGCCGGTAGTCGAGCGGCACCCGCACCGTGGTGCAGCGCAGCGCCGGGTCGACCGGCGCCCCGGACGGGTCGGCGGGGCAGTCCGTCCACACCGGCGGCCGGGGGCGTTCCGCGGCGACCGCCTCCGCTCGCGCCGCCGTTCCGGTCAGGGCCAGGGCCAGCGCGAACCCGGCGGCCAGCAGGCGTCCGCCCACTCGTGATCTCGTCCACATGGACTAGACCATAGGGAGGTGAAGGGCCGCGCGCATACCCCTGTGGGGGTATCCGGAACGGGTCGCACACCGAGCGAACGGCTTGTTCGGACGCGGAGTTGACGGCGGGTCAGGCCGGGTGGTCGAGGTGGCCGGCGGCGTCGGCGAGGGCGGTGAGGACGGGGCTGATCAGGGGGTGCCGTTCGGCGCCGGCCCGGGTCGCGGCGAAGACGCGGCGGGTGGCGAGGGCGCTGTCGACGGGGCGGACGGCGACGGCGTCGAGTTCGGTGCCGCGCAGGGCGGAGCGGGGGACGAGGGCGACGCCGGCCCCGGCCGAGGCGAGGGCGGTGACGGCGCGGAAGTCGTCGGAGGAGTGGACGAGGCGGGGCTGGAAGCCGGCGTGTTCGCAGGCGAGCAGGACGACGTCGTGGCAGGGGTTGCCCGGGTAGGGGCCGATCCAGGGTTCGGCGGCGAGGTCGGCGACCGCGACCGGACCGGGGTCGGCGGCCAGCGGGTGGTGCAGCGGGAGGACGGCGTCGAAGGGCTCGGCGTACAGCGGCAGCCGGGTCAGCCGGCGGTCGTCGGGACGGGGGGCGCCGCGGTACTCGACGGCGACGGCGATGTCGGCGCGTCCGTCGAGCAGCATCGGCAGGCTGGCGTCGCCCTCCGCGTCGAGGACGCGGACCCGCAGGTCGGGGGCGGTCACGGCGAGGGCGGTGACCGCGGGGGCGAGGACCAGGGCGATGCCGGTGGCGAAGGCGGCGACGGTGATCTCGCCGGCCGCGCCGGAGCTGTAGGCGGCGAGGTCGGCCTCGGCGCGTTCGAGCTGGGCGAGGACGGCGTCGGCGTGGGCGAGCAGGATCTCCCCGGCGGCGGTGAGCCGGACGCCGCGGCCGGCCCGGACCAGCAGGGTGTGGCCGGTCTCCTGTTCGAGGGCGGCGAGCTGCTGGGAGACCGCGGAGGGGGTGAGGTAGAGCGCGGCCGCGGCGGCGGTCACGGTCCGGTGGTCGGCGACGGCCCGGAGGGTCCGCAGCCGTCGTGCGTCGATCACGGGGTCAATTCTGCCAGCGCGGCGGGGCCGGTCGGGACGCCGGGTGGCCGGGGCGGGGGCGGAGCAGGGGCGGGGGTGGCGCAGGAGCGGGGGTGGCGCGGGGGGGCCGGGGGGGGGCCCCCCCCCCCGGGGGGCGCCCCCCGGGCGGGGGGGGGGGGGGGGCGCGGGGGGGGGGGGGGCGGGGGGGGGGGGGGGGGGGGGGGGGGGGGGGCTCCCCGCGCCGGACGGGCCGCCCCTGGAGGGGGGTGGGGGGTGGCCCGTGGGGGTGGCGCGGTCGAGGGTGCCCGCGCCTGGCCCTGGGGGTGGGGGTCAGGCCTCCAGCGCGGCGCGGGCGTCGACGAACGCGGCGACGGCGCGCTCGACGTCCTCGGTGCTGTGCGCGGCGGAGAGCTGGACCCGGATCCGGGCGGCGCCGTGCGGCACCACCGGGTAGGAGAAGCCGATCACGTAGACGCCGCGCTCCAGCAGCAGCTCGGCGAGGCGCCCGGCCTCGGCGGCGTCGCCGACCATGACGGGGGCGATGGCGTGCTCGCCGGGCAGGATCTCGAACCCGGCCTCGGTCATCCTCGTCCGGAACAGCTCGGTGTTGGCGCGCAGCCGGTCGCGCAGGTCGTCGCCGGTCTCCAGCAGGTCGAGCACGGTGAGCGAGGCGGCGGCGATCACCGGGGCGAGCGAGTTGGAGAACAGGTACGGGCGGGAGCGCTGGCGCAGCAGCGCCACGATCTCGCGGCGGGCGGCGACGTAGCCGCCGGAGGCGCCGCCGAGGGCCTTGCCGAGGGTGCCGGTGATGATGTCGACGCGGTCCGTGACGCCGTGCAGTTCGGGGGTGCCGCGCCCGGTGGGGCCGACGAAGCCGACGGCGTGCGAGTCGTCGACCATGACCATGGCGTCGTAGCGGTCGGCGAGGTCGCAGATCTCGGCGAGCGGGGCGATGTAGCCGTCCATCGAGAACACGCCGTCGGTGACGATCAGGCGGCGGCGGGCGTCCTGGGTGTCCTGGAGCTGCTTCTCCAGGTCGGCGAGGTCGCGGTTGGCGTAGCGGTGGCGGCGGGCCTTGGAGAGGCGGATGCCGTCGATGATGGAGGCGTGGTTGAGGGCGTCGGAGATGACCGCGTCGCGCTCGTCGAGCAGGGTCTCGAAGACGCCGCCGTTGGCGTCGAAGCAGGAGGAGTACAGGATGGTGTCCTCCTGGCCGAGGAACTGGGAGAGGCGCTGCTCCAGCTCCTTGTGGACGTCCTGGGTGCCGCAGATGAAGCGGACGGACGCCATGCCGTAGCCCCAGCGGTCCAGGGCGTCCTTGGCGGCGGCGACCACGGCGGGGTGGTCGGCGAGGCCGAGGTAGTTGTTGGCGCAGAAGTTGAGCACCTGGCCGCCGTTGCCGGAGGTGACGGTGATCTCGGCGGACTGCGGGGTGCCGATGACGCGTTCCGGCTTGAACAGGCCGGCTTCGCGGATCTCGGCGAGGGTGGCGGCGAGGTCGTCGCGGACGTTCTCGAACACGGTGGGTCGCTCCTAACGGCAGGTACGGCGGTCGTGTGCGGTGCGGGTTACAGCGTCGTCCAGTCGAGGATGACCTTGCCGCAGTTGCCGCCGGCGGCCTCGTCGAAGGCGGCCTCGAAGTCCCGGGCGGCGTGCCGGCCGGTGATCACCGGGGAGAGGTCGAGTCCGCCCTCCAGCAGCACGGACATCGCGTACCAGGTCTCGAACATCTCGCGGCCGTAGATGCCCTTGATGGTGAGCATCGAGGTGACCACCCGGGCCCAGTCGATCGGGAAGTCGTCGGCGGGCAGGCCGAGCATGGCGATCCTGCCGCCGTTGGTCATGTTGGCGATCATCGACTGCATGGCCTCGGGGCGGCCGGACATCTCCAGGCCGACGTCGAAGCCCTCGCGCAGGCCGAGCTGGTGCTGGCCGTCCTCGATGGTGTGCCGGGAGACGTCGAGCGCCAGGGTGACGCCGAGCCGGCGGGCGAGGTCGAGGCGGTACGGGGAGACGTCGGTGATCATGACGTTGCGGGCGCCGGCGTGCTTGGCGACGGCGGCGGCCATGATGCCGATCGGGCCGGCGCCGGTGACCAGGACGTCCTCGCCGACCAGCGGGAAGGACAGCGCGGTGTGCACGGCGTTGCCGAACGGGTCGAAGATCGCGGCGACGTCGAGGTCGACGGGGACGCGGTGCACCCAGACGTTGCTCGCGGGCAGCGCGACGTACTCGGCGAACGCGCCGTCCCGGTTGACGCCCAGGCCGATGGTGTTGCGGCACAGGTGGCGGCGGCCGGCCAGGCAGTTGCGGCACTTGCCGCAGACCAGGTGGCCCTCGCCACTGACCAGGTCGCCGACGTTGACGTCCGCGACGGCGGCGCCGACGGCGGCGACCTCGCCGACGAACTCGTGGCCGATGGTCATCGGGGTCTTGATGGTCTGCTGGGCCCAGTTGTCCCACGCGCGGATGTGCAGGTCGGTGCCGCAGATGCCGGTGCGCAGGACCTTGATCAGGACGTCGCCGGGGCCGATCTCCGGTTCCGGGACGTCGGTCATCCGGAGTCCGGGTTCGGCGTTCAGCTTGACGAGTGCCTTCACGGCGAGCGCTCCTGACGCGGGGTTCGGTCGGCCCGCGGGTGGGCGGGCCGGGGGTGGGCGCGCGGTGGACCGCGGGCCCGGCGGGGCGTCCCGGCGTGCGGCGGTCACCGGCCGGGCAGGGTGAAATCTGCCTGGTCACGGCGGGTGCGGTCCATCGAGGAATTCTTAACGGGTGCCACAGCTGGGCTGAACGATCGTGCCCGAGCTGGGCCTGCGGGTGGCTCCCGGCGTGCCGCAAGACACCCGGACGGAGCAGCGGCGCGGGCGGGTCCGGACGCTCCCCGGCGGGCCCTGACGGGGGGTCAGGGCGGTGTCCGCACCTTGACCTAGCCTTGACATAACCAATTGGTCCAGTCCATTTTGTTGTGCGCGCTCCCTACGCACCTCCACACCCCCATCCCCCACTGGAGGTACCCCCGTGCACGCCCCCAACCGCCGCGCCACCGCGGTCGGCGCCGCGGCGCTGCTGCTGGCGACGGCCGCCGTCGCGGCCGTCCCGAGCAGCGCCAGCGCCGCCAACGTCCTGACCAACCCCGGCTTCGAGACCGGCACCCTGAGCGGCTGGACCTGCTCCGGCGGCCTGGGCTCCGTGGTCTCCACGCCCGTCCACGGCGGCTCGAAGGCGCTGGCCGGCGCCGTCAGCTCCTCGGACAACGCCAAGTGCGTGCAGACCGTCACGGTGCAGCCCAGCACCACGTACTCGCTGTCCGGCTGGGTCCGCGGCAACTACGTGTACCTCGGCGTCACCGGCGGCACCTCCACCTGGACGCCGTCCGCGTCCGACTGGAAGCAGCTGACCGTCAGCTTCACCACCGGCGCCGCGCAGACCACCGCCGAGGTGTACCTGAACGGCTGGTTCGGCCAGGGCACGTACTACGCGGACGACATCAGCCTGGACGGCCCCGGCGGGACCACGCCGGACACCCAGGCGCCGACCGTGCCCGGCAACCTGACCGCCACCTCGACGGCCGCCACCCAGGTCTCGCTGTCCTGGGGCGCGTCGACCGACAACGTCGCCGTCACCGGCTACGACGTGTACCGCAACGGCGTGCTGGCCACCACCGTCACCGGCACCAGCGCGACCGTCACCGGCCTGACCGGCGGCACCGCGTACACCTTCACCGTGAAGGCGCACGACGCCGCGGGCAACGCCTCCGGCGCGTCCAACTCGCTGTCGGTGACCACGCCTTCGGGCGGCGACCTGCAGGCGCCGACCGCGCCGACCAACCTGGCGGCCACCTCGACGGCCGCCACCCAGGTCTCGCTGTCCTGGGGGGCGTCGACCGACAACGTCGGCGTGACCGCGTACGACGTGTACCGCAACGGCACGCTGGTCACCAGCGTCACCGGCACCACGGCGACCGTCACCGGCCTGACCGCCTCCACCGCGTACACCTTCACCGTGAAGGCCCGGGACGCGGCGGGCAACACCTCGGGCGCGTCCAACTCGCTCGCGGTGACCACCCCGCCGACCACCACCCCGAGCGGCTTCAAGCAGGCCGCGCCGTACCTGTACAACGGCTGGGGCAACCCGCCGTCCGCGACCACCGTGATGAACGCGACCGGCATCAAGTGGTTCACCATGGCGTTCGTGCTCGCGCAGAACGGCTGCAACCCGACCTGGGACAGCCAGCGCCCGCTGCTGAACGGCGTGGACCAGCAGACCATCAACGCGGTGCGCGCCGCGGGCGGCGACGTCGTCCCGTCCTTCGGCGGCTGGTCGGGCAACAAGCTCGGCCCGAACTGCGCCGACGCGACCGCGCTGGCCGGTGCCTACCAGAAGGTGATCGACGCCTACGGCCTGAAGGCGATCGACATCGACATCGAGAACACCGACGAGTTCGAGAACTACACCGTCCAGGACCGGATCCTGAACGCGCTGAAGATCGTCAAGCAGAAGAACCCCGGCATCAGGACGATCGTCACCTTCGGCACCGCGATCAGCGGCCCGACCGCCCCCGGCAACCGCCTGATCGAGCAGTCCAAGGCGCTCGGCGCGGACATCGACGTCTTCACCATCATGCCGTTCGACTTCGGCAACGCGTCGACCGACATGTACGCCGCCACCATCAGCGCCGCCAACGGCCTGAAGAACAAGCTCAAGTCGGTGTACGGCTGGGACGACGCCACCGCCTACTCGCACCTCGGCCTCTCCGGCATGAACGGTCTCAGCGACACCAACGAGACCACCACCATCGCCAACTGGACCGCGATCCGCGACTGGGCCAACACCAACCACATCGCCCGCCTGGCGTTCTGGTCGGTCAACCGCGACCGCGGCTGCGCGGGCGGCGGCCTGCAGGAGACCTGCTCCGGCATCGCCCAGTCCGACTGGCAGTTCACCTCCATCACGGCCGGCTTCACCGGCTGACGCGCCACCACCCCGACGGCCCCGGTCTCACCCCACGGAGACCGGGGCCGTCCCCGTGCCCGTGCCCGCTCCCGTGTCCGTGTCCGTGTCCGGGGCGTAGTCGGGGAGTTCGACCTCGCCCGCCTTGGCGGCCTGGGCCTCCATCAGGCGGCGCAGCGGCCAGCGGGTCGTCCAGCGCATGGAGGCGGCGCGCAGGCGGATCATCGCGGCGCTGCGGGGGGCGTACCCGGCCACGCCGCCCGGGGGGAGCCGCTGGGCCTTGGCGGCGTAGGGCCGCATCTGCCGCTGGTGGGCGGCGTAGGCGGTGGTGTGGTCGCCGTCGGCGGCGGCGAGTTCGTGGGCGAGGAGGTAGGCGCCGACCAGGGCGAGGCTGGTGCCGAGGCCGGTGAGGGGGGTGGGGCAGCAGGCGGCGTCGCCGATCAGGACGGTCCGGCCGCGGCTGTGGTCGTCCAGGCGGACCTGCCCCATCGAGTCGAAGTGGAAGTCGTCGGCCTCGGCCATCGCGGCGAGCAGGCGGTCGCTCTCCCAGCCCCGGCCGGCGAAGCGCTCGGTGAGCAGGAGCTGCTGGGCGGCGCGGTCGCGGCGGTCGGGGGCGAGCGGGCCGGCCCGGAAGCCGAAGCCGGCCTTGACCTCGCCGGGGAGGCGGCCCGGGCGGGCGGTGACCACCAGGCCGCCGGGGGCGTTGTACATCAGGAACCAGCCGTCGAGGTCGAGGTCGGTCCGGGCGGTGAACCAGGCGGTGTGGCAGCCGAGCGGGGTGACGAAGTCGCGCTCCGGGCCGAAGGCCAGGCGGCGGGTGGTGGAGTGCAGGCCGTCGGCGCCGACCACCAGGTCGAAGCGGCGGGGCGGGGCGTTCTCGAAGGTGGCGTGGACGCCGTCGGCGTCCTCGTGCAGGGCGGTGAGGGTGTCGTCGAAGCGGTACTCGACCTCGTCGGCGGTGGCCTCGTACAGCAGGTCGGCGAGGTCGCCGCGGAGGATCTCCAGGTCGGAGACGATGCCCTCGCCGCCGAAGAGTTCGGTGGGCAGCCGGGCGGTGTGCCGGCCGTGGCGGTCGACCAGGGCGATGCCGCGCTGGTCGACGGCGCGCTCGCGGGTGCGCTCCAGCAGGCCCATCCGTTCGATGACGGTGCGCCCGGCACCGCGCAGGTCGACGGTCTGGCCGCCGGGTCGCGGCGCGGGGGCGCGTTCCACCACGACGGGGCGGAAGCCCTTCCTGCGTAGCCAGTACGCCAGGGCCGGACCGGCGATTCCGGCACCCGAGACGAGGACGTCGGGGTTGGTCTTCACGTTCTCCATGACACCGAACGTACGCCGTACGCGCCGCACCAGGCAAGCCTGTTCCGAAGGCTTTCCGGATTACTGCACTAGTGCACCAGTACGCCGGCCCGGCCACCGGGAGGTGGTGCCGGGAGCGCTTCGGCAGCTAGGGTGGTCTCCCACTGGTGCACTAGTGCGGAGGTGGGGCGGGTGGACCGCTACGAGCAGATCGTGGCCGAACTGCGGGGACGGATCGAGCGCGGCGAACTGCGCCCCGGCGACCGGGTGCCGTCCACCCGGGAGATCACCCGCCGGTGGAACGTGGCGATGGCGACGGCCACCCGGGCGCTGGCCGAGCTGCGCGGCCGGGGCCTGGTGCGGGCCGTGCCCGGCGTCGGCACGGTGGTGGCCGGGGGCGCCCCGGCGGCGGAGCCGGCACCGCGCGCCGCCGGGCGGCAGGTGCCCCGGCGGCCGGGGCCCGAAGGGGTGCTGACGGCGGAGCGGATCGTCGCGGCGGCGATCGCGGTGGCCGACGGCGAGGGCCTGGAGGCACTGTCGATGCGCCGGGTCGCGGCCGAGCTGGACGCCGCCACCATGTCGCTGTACCGGCACGTCCCGGACAAGGACGGCCTGGTGGAGCTGATGATGGACCGGGTCTTCGCCGACGTGGCGTTCTCCGCCGCCGAGACCGGGCTCGACTGGCGGGCCCGCCTGGAGCTGGCCGCCCGCCGCCTCTGGGCGCTGTTCCGCGCCCACCCCTGGCTGGCGTCCGCGCTGTCGGTGACCCGCCCCCAACCGCTGCCCAACGCGCTGCCGTTCGGCGAGTGGGTGCTCGCCGCGCTGGCCGGCGCCGGCCTCGACCTGCAGGACGTGCTCACCGCGTACCTGACCCTGGTCAACTACGTCCGGGGCACCGCGCTCAACCTGGAGCTGGAGGCCGCCGCGGAGGCCGCCACCGGGCAGGACGCCGAGACCTGGATGGACCGGCACGAACCCCGCTACACCGAACTGGTCGCCGCCCACCCGACCTTCCGGCGGCTGAACCGGGAGGGCTACGACTTCGACCTCGACCAGCTCTTCGAGTTCGGCCTGCAACGCCTGCTGGACGGGCTGGCCGTGCTGGTGGCGGAGGCCGGGAAACCGTAGGGCCGGATGCCGCCGGGTGGCGGGCCGCCGAGGGGTGGTGGCGGGTCGCCGGGGGCGGTGGGCGGTCACGGGGGCGTCCCGGCGGGGAAAAGCCGTGGAGCTCCCGTCCGTGGTGTCCGTAGCATGCGCGGGTCCCGCCGAAGTCCCGCTCCCCGGGAGGGAAACCGCCATGTCTGCCCCGCGCCCCCTGTTGCCGCGTTCCGCGCCGTCCGCCGCCGGGGTGTCGGCCCGGGCGGTCGGGGCGCTGCTGGACCGGCTGGCGGAGCTGCCGGTGGAGTGCCACTCGCTGATGGTGGTGCGGCGCGGGCAGGTCGTCGCGGAGGGGTGGTGGGCGCCGTACTCGGCGCACCGGCCGCATCTGCTCTACTCGTTGACGAAGTCGGTGACCGTGCTCGCGGTGGGTCTCGCGGTCGCCGACGGGCTGCTGGCCACGGACGACCGGGTGGTCGACCTGCTGCCCGGGCGCGTCCCGGCGGACGCCCCGGCGCAGGCCCACCGGATCACCGTCCACCACCTGCTGACGATGACCGCCGGGCACGCCGGGGACAGCCTGGACGAGGCCTGGCGGCGGGAGCCCGACGACCTGGTGCGGGGTTTCCTGGGGTTGCCGTTCGACGCGCCGGAGGGGACCCGGCACGTCTACGACAACTCGACCACCTTCCTGCTGGCCCGGATCGTCGAGCGGGTCACCGGCCGGGAGCTGGCGGAGTTCCTCGACGAGCGCCTGTTCGGGCCGATGGGCGTCGAGCCCGCCGAGTGGGACCGGGTGCGCGGCGGCGCGGTGTTCGGCTTCCACGGCCTGCACCTGACCACCGAGGCGGTGGCGGCCCTCGGCGAGCTGCTGCTGCGCGGCGGCGGGTGGGGCGGGCGGCAGCTCGTCCCGCGCGAGTGGGTCGAGCTGGCGACGCGCCGGCACGTGGACTCCGAGCCGTTCGTCGAGGGTGCGGACGATCCCGACTTCTCGTGCGGCTACGGCTACCAGTTCTGGCGGTCCCGGCACGGCTTCCACGCCAACGGCGCCTACGGGCAGCAGTGCGTGGTGGTCCCCGAGCACGAGCTGGTGGTCGCGGTGACCGCGCAGGGCAGGTCACAGACCGTGTTCGACGCCCTGTGGGAGTGCCTGCTGCCGGGTCTCGACCCGGCGGACGGGCCCGACGGTCCGGAGCAGGACGCGCTGCTCGCCGAGCGGCTGCGGCGGCTGTCGCTGCCACCGGTGCCGGGCGCCGCCGGGCCGGGGCGGACGGTCCGCGCGAGGCTGGACGCCGGCGCCGAGGGGTCGGCGCTGCCGGACGGCACGGAGGTCGCCGTCGAACCGGTCGACGGCGGTTGGCGGGTCGGCCTCGGGCCGCTGCCCGGCACCGGGACGGTCCTCGACGTCGAGGTGGGCCACGGCGACTGGCGGGAGGGCGCCCCGCTCGGCCGTCCCGTGGTCGCCACCGGCGGCTGGCAGGACGACGGCCGGTTCCACGCCGACCTGTACGTGATCACCACCCCGCACCGGGTCCGGCTGACCGTCGACCCGGCGGCCGGGACGGCGACGGCGCTCTGGAGCACCCCGCCGCTGACCGGCCCCCGGCTGGAACTGCACCTGCGCGCACCGCTGGTGACTCGCCCGGACGTCCGCTGACCCGACGGCGCACCGCGCCTCCTACCCGTCGTGGGCGAGCAGCAGGGCGGCCCAGCGGTCCGGCACCCGCAGCAGCGCGCCCCGGCCGGGGTCGGCCGCGGCGTGGCAGCGGACCAGCTCGGCGGCCCGGGTGAAGGAGACGTAGGCGGGGAAGCCCGCGAAGGCGTGCACCAGCAGTCCGGCCGCGCGCAGCGGCGCGCCGAAGGCGGTGAGGCCGTCGGGCACGGTGACGCCGCTGACCAGGAGCGGGGTGGTGTCGGCGCGCAGCACGGCCCCGTGCAGCCGGGCGCCGAGCCCCGGGGCGGACCGGTCGGCCAGCAGGGCGCGCAGCGCGTCGCGCCGCCGGGCGGTCCGGGTGGTGGCGGTGCGCCGGGTGACCTCGGCGAGGGCCGCGTCCAGGGTGTCGGCGCGGTGCGGGAGGCGCAGGCGGTGGACGCCGAGCCGGTTGCCGGGCAGGTGCCGTTCGGCGGGGGTGCGGGTCGACACCAGGAGGCCCGCGACCGCGGGGCGCCGGGCGCCGGCGGGGTCGTGTTCGCGGCGCAGGTCGGCGAGGACGGTGGCGAGGGCGGCGAGGGCGACCTGGTGGACGTCGGCGCCGTGGGCGTCGGCGATCCGGCGCAGCACGGGCAGCGGGACGTCGCGGCCGGCGGTTTCGCGGACGCGGTCGGGGCCGGGTGCGGGCGGGGGCGTCCAGGCGCGCGGGCCGGCCAGGGTGCGGACGAGTCCGTACAGGGCGCGGGCGGCGGCCGGGAGGGTCGGCGGGGCGGACGGGTGCAGGGGGGCGCCCTCGGCGGGCGTGTCGGCGAGCAGGGCGGCGGCGGCGTGGGTGGCGCCGACGCCGTCGAGGAGGCCGTGGTGGGTGCGCAGGCAGATCCGGAACCCGTCGGGGCCGGTGATCAGGTGCAGGTCCCAGGGCGGTGGTTCGGTGGCGAGGTCGAACGGCAGGCGGGAGATCCGGTCGGTCTCGGCGTCGAGCGCGGCGCCGTCGGGGGCGTGGGCGGGCCGCAGCCGCGCGCCGGGGTCGGGCGTGGGGCGGAAGGCGGGCAGGGCGGGCACGCGCTCGGCGAGGCGCTGCCGCAGCGCGGACGGCTCGGGGGCGGGGCCGGGGAAGTCCAGCGTGAGGGTGACCACGGGCTGCCGCGGGCCGTCGAGGGCGAGCAGCGCCCGGTCGAGCGGGTTGGGGCCGGGGATCCGGCCGGCGAGGACGGCTCCGGACACGGCTCCGGACGCGGGTGCGGGCGCGGTCACCGCGAAACCTCCGGACGGGCGGGGCCGGAGAGCGGCGGGCGCGACGGGCGCGACGGCGGCGCTGTCGGCGGCGGACAGGACGGCGGCGGACAGGACGGCGGCGGACAGGACGGCGACAACGGCACCCGGACGTCTCCTCGATGACCTCGACGGGCGCCCCTCCGCGCCCGTACCCGGCACCGAGAACCGCCCGGGCCGCCGCCGGGGCACGGCCGGGGCTCCCGGGTCACCCGATCGCCGGGTGCGGCTGCTCCGTCCGGGTCGCCGGCCCGGCCGTGCGGGCCCCGCCGCGCGGCCCGGTCAGGCGGACTGCGGGATCCGCGCGGTGAGGTCGGCCAAGGCGTCGCGGGCGGTGGCGAGTTCGTCGATCCGGGCGTTCAGGTCGGCGAGTCGGGCGTCCAGCCGGCCGCGGACGCAGGGCTGGAGTTCGCCCTCCTCGTAGCAGGGCATCAGTTCGCGGATGGTGCGGCTGGTGAGTCCGGCGGCGAGCAGCGCGCGGATCCGGCCGACCTGGACGGGCGCGTCGGGGGCGTACTCGCGGTGGCCGCCGGGGGTGCGGTGCGCGGTGAGCAGCTCCTGCTGCTCGTAGTAGCGCAGCAGCCGGACCGGGACGCCGGTGGCCCTGGACAGCTCGCCGATCCGCATCATGTAACCCACCCCACACCGCCGCGACTTGAAGCTCACACCGGTGTCACATCCTACGGTTTCCGGCATGACGACGAACCAGCAGGACACGGACGGTACGGGCCCCGACGAGCCGGTGGCGCTCTACGGCTTCCTCACCCCGAAGGAGGGTCACCGCGCGCGGCTCCGGGAGTTGCTGGCCTCGCTGGTGGAGCCCTCGCGCTCGCACCGGGGCAGTCTGGTGTACCGGGTGCAGGAGCAGGAGGACGGCCGCTTCTTCCTGTACGAGCTGTGGGCGAGCCGGGCGGACCTGGCGCTGCACCACGGGACGGCGGTGCTGAAGGACGTGCTGGCGCGGCTTCCGGAGCACCTGGCGGGTGCTCCGGAGGCCTACGAGGGGCGCCTGGTCGGCGAGTGACGGCGGGCCGGGCGGGCGGGGGGCCGGGCGGGGCCGCGGGGCGGCCCCGGTCAGCTCCGCAGGAACTCGCGGTTGAGCCGGGCGATGCCGGTCAGCGGGATGCCCTTGGGGCAGGCGGTGGCGCACTCGCCGGTGTTGGTGCAGCCGCCGAAGCCCTCCTCGTCCATCGTGCCGACCATGTTCCGCACCCGGGTGGCGCGTTCCGGCGCGCCCTGCGGGAGGACGTTGAGGTGGACGACCTTGGCGGCGGTGAACAGCATCGCGGAGCCGTTGGGGCAGGCGGCGACGCAGGCTCCGCAGCCGATGCACTCGGCGTGCTCGAAGGCCAGGTCGGCGGCCTCCTTGGGGACGGGGGTGGCGTGCGCCTCGGGGGCGGAGCCGGTGGGGGCGGTGACGTAGCCGCCGGAGCCGATGATCCGGTCGAGGGCGGAGCGGTCGACCACCAGGTCGCGGACGACGGGGAAGGCGCCGGCCCGCCAGGGTTCGACGTCGATGGTGTCGCCGTCGGCGAAGTGCCGCATGTGCAGCTGGCAGGTGGTGGTGCGTTCGGGGCCGTGGGCCTGGCCGTTGATGACCATGCCGCAGGCGCCGCAGATGCCCTCGCGGCAGTCGTGGTCGAAGGCGACCGGGCGTTCGCCGCGCAGGATCAGTTCCTCGTTGAGGGTGTCGAGCATCTCCAGGAAGGACATGTCGGCGCTGATGCCGGAGACCCGGTACTCGGTCATCTCGCCCGGGGTGTCCGGGCCTTGCTGGCGCCAGATGCGCAGGGTGAGGTTCACGCGTAGCTCCGCTGGGTGGGGTGGACGTGCTCGAAGACGAGCTCTTCCTTGTGCAGGACGGGGGCGGTGCCGGTGCCGGTGAACTCCCAGGCGGCGGCGTAGCCGAACTCCTCGTCGCGGCGGGCGGCTTCGCCCTCGGGGGTGGCGGACTCGGTGCGGAAGTGGCCGCCGCAGGACTCGGCGCGGTGCAGCGCGTCCAGGCACATCAGTTCGGCGAGTTCGAAGTAGTCGACCAGCCGGTTGGCCTTCTCCAGCGCCTGGTTGAGCTCCTCTCCGGTGCCGGGCACCTTGATCCGCCGCCAGAACTCGTCCCGGATCTGCGGGATCCGGGCCAGCGCGCGGCGCAGTCCGGCCTCGTCGCGGGCCATTCCGCACTCCTCCCAGAGGAGTTCGCCGAGTTCGCGGTGGAAGGAGTCGGGGGTGCGGTCGCCGTCGACGGCCAGGATCAGGTTCAGCCGGTCGGCGGACTCGGCTTCCACGGCGGCGAGTTCGGGGTGGTCGGCGGGGACGGCGGGGAGCCTGGTGCGGCCCAGGTAGTCGTTCAGGGTGGGCGGCAGCACGAAGTAGCCGTCGGCCAGGCCCTGCATCAGGGCGCTGGCGCCGAGCCGGTTGGCGCCGTGGTCGGAGAAGTTGGCCTCGCCGATCGCGAACAGTCCGGGGATGGTGGTCTGCAGGTCGTAGTCGACCCACAGGCCGCCCATCGTGTAGTGGATCGCCGGGTAGATCCGCATCGGGACGGTGTACGGGTCCTCGGCGGTGATCCGCTCGTACATCTCGAACAGGTTGCCGTACTTGGCCTCGACGGCGTCCCGGCCGAGCCGGGCGATCGCGTCGGCGAAGTCCAGGTAGACGCCCTGCCCGCCGGGGCCGACGCCGCGGCCCTCGTCGCAGACCACCTTGGCGGCCCGGGAGGCGATGTCGCGGGGCACCAGGTTGCCGAACGCCGGGTAGATCCGCTCCAGGTAGTAGTCGCGCTCGTCCTCGGGGATCAGCGCGGCGGGGCGGGTGTCGCCCTTGGCCCTGGGGACCCAGATCCGGCCGTCGTTGCGCAGCGACTCGCTCATCAGGGTCAGCTTGGACTGGTGGTCGCCGGAGCGCGGGATGCAGGTCGGGTGGATCTGGGTGAAGCACGGGTTGGCGAACAGGGCGCCGCGCCGGTGGGCCCGCCAGATCGCCGTCGCGTTGGAGTTCTTGGCGTTGGTGGAGAGGTAGAAGACGTTGCCGTAGCCGCCGGTGGCGAGCACCACGGCGTCCGCGGTGTACGAGCGGATCTCGCCGGTGACCAGGTCGCGGGCGACGATGCCGCGGGCCCGGCCGTCGACCACCAGCAGGTCGAGCATCTCGGTGCGCGGGTGCATCTCGACGTTCCCGGCGGCGATCTGCCGCGACAGCGCCTGGTAGGCGCCGAGCAGCAGTTGCTGGCCGGTCTGGCCGCGGGCGTAGAAGGTGCGGGAGACCTGGACGCCGCCGAACGAACGGGTGTCGAGCAGCCCGCCGTACTCGCGGGCGAACGGGACGCCCTGCGCCACGCACTGGTCGATGATCTCCACCGAGACCTCGGCCAGGCGGTGCACGTTGGACTCGCGGGCCCGGAAGTCGCCGCCCTTGACGGTGTCGTAGAACAGCCGGCGCACCGAGTCGCCGTCGTTGCGGTAGTTCTTGGCCGCGTTGATGCCGCCCTGCGCGGCGATCGAGTGGGCCCGCCGCGGGGAGTCCTGGAAGCAGAACTGGACGACGTGGTAGCCCTGTTCGGCCAGCGTCGCGCCGGCCGCGCCGCCGGCCAGGCCGGTGCCGACCACGATCACGGTGTGCTTGCGGCGGTTGGCCGGGTTGACCAGCTTCGCCTCGAACCGCCGCCGCTCCCAGCGCTGTTCGATCGGCCCGGCGGGGGCGGCGGTGTCGCCGACCGGGTCGCCGACGGTGTAGTCCGGGTAGCTGCTCATCGGGTCTCCCGCGTCCTTCGCGTTCTGGGTGGTCATCGGGCGCTCACCGGACCAGTCCGGTCATCACGGCGACCGGCACCGACAGGAACCCGGCGGTCAGCAGCAGCGCCAGCGCGTTCGCGCCGAGCTTCAACGCCCGGTCGCGGCGCGGGTTGTTGACGCCCAGGGTCTGCGCGGCGCTCCAGAAGCCGTGCCGCACGTGCAGGCCGAGCGCCAGCATCGCCAGGCAGTAGACCGCGCCCGAGTACCAGGTCGAGAACGAGGCCACGACGTTCTGGTAGGGGTGCCCCTCCTCGGCGGCCGGGTTCACCGTCAGGGTGGTCAGGTCGAGGATGTGCCAGACCACGAACAGCCCGAGGATCACCCCGCCCCAGCGCATCGTCCGGGTCGCGTACGTCGCCTGCCGCCGCCGGTGCGCGTACTTCACCGGCCGGGCCCGCAGGTCGCGCCGGGAGAGCTGGTACGCGGCGGTGCCGTGGGCGACCACGGCCGCCAGCAGGACGAGGCGGGCCAGCCAGAGGAACCAGCCGTGGTGCAGCAGCGGCTCGCCGACGGTGCGCAGCCAGTGCGCGTAGCCGTTGAGGTCGTCCGGGCCGAAGAACACCTTGAGGTTGCCCAGCATGTGGGCGACCAGGTACGCCAGCATGACCAGCCCGCTGACCGCCATCACGGCCTTCTTGCCGACGGAGCTGCGCCACAGCGCGGCGAGGGAGGACGGTTGCCGGCCCGGGGCGGGGGTCCGGTTCGTCCGGGTAGCAGAAGCCATGACCATGACCGTAAGCCGGGCCTGTCGCGGGTGTCCAAGACATGGAAGTGCCGCCCGCGATAGGCACTGCCTATGCTGGCTGGTGTGCAGTTGCAACAGCTCGCCTACTTCGTCGCGGTCGCCGACGCCCGGCACTTCACCCGGGCCGCCGAGCTCAGCCACGTCTCGCAGCCCTCGCTCTCCCAGCAGGTCCGCGCCCTGGAACGGGAGCTGGGCGCCGAGCTGTTCCACCGCGCCCGCTCCGGGACGACCCTGACCGACGCCGGGGAGGCGCTGCTGCCGCTGGCCCGGCGCATCCTCGCCGACGCGGACAGCGCCCGGCGGGCCGTCGCCGAGACGGTGCGGCTGCGCCGCGGCCGGGTGCGCTTCGGCGCGCCGCCTTCGCTCTGCGCCAGCCTGGTCCCGCAGGTGCTGCGCGCGTACCGGGCCCGGTACCCCGGCGTCGACCTGCGGCTCACCGAGGGCGGCTCCGGCGACCTGGTCCGCGACCTGGAGGCCGGCCAGCTGGACCTCGCCCTGGTCATCACCCCCGCCACCGCGCCGCCAGCCCCGCTCGACGTCACCCCGCTGCTGCACGAGGACCTGGTCCTGGTCTCGGCCGACCCGCTCCCCCGCCGCCGCGCCCGGATCACCGACCTGCGCGGCCGGGACCTGGTGATGTTCCGCGAGGGCTACGACGTCCGCGAGAGCACCCTCGCGGCCTGCCGGGCGGCCGGCTTCACGCCCTCCTACGCGGTCGAGGGCGGCGAGATGGACGCCGTCCTCGCCGCCGTCCGGGCCGGCCTGGGCCCCGCCGTCGTCCCCGGCATGGTCGCCGCCAGCTCCGGCCTCCCCGCCACCCCCTTCGCCCCGCCCGGCCTCGGCCGCATCATCGCCCTCGCCCACGGCCGCGACCTGCCGCTCACCCACGCGGCGGCCGCGTTCCGCGAGACGCTGCTCGCCTACCTGGCGGAGGCCGACCGCACCGACACCCTGCCGCCGGGGACGCGCCTGCTGCGGTAGCCGTCGGTACCATGGGCCAACGGTGCGCCGCAGGGGGGAAGTTGACCGAGAACCGGTTCTCCGGTGGGCAGGCCCGGGACGTCATCCAGGCCGGTTCCATCGAACGGATCGACATGTCCGCCGCCACCGCCCCGGCCGTCGACCCCGACGCCCGCCGCCTGGCCGACACCGTCGGCCGGCAGTGGCGCACCGAGGCGGCCGCCCGGGGCCTGTTCGACCCGCTCCCGCTGCCGGTGCCCTGGCGCGCCGAACACCGGCTGGCCGACCACGCGGAACTCACCGGCGCCCCGCCCGAGTGGGCCGCCCCCCGCACCCGCCCCGCCGAGATCGCCGACCTCTTCCTCCGGCTGCCGGAACGCCGCCTGGTGATCCTCGGCAGCGCCGGCTCGGGCAAGACCTCGCTGGCCGTCCTGCTGCTGATCCGGCTGATCGACCGGCTCGGCCCCGAGGACCCCGTGCCCGTCCTCGTCCCGCTCGCCTCCTGGCAGCCCGGCAGACAGCCCTTGCGGGAGTGGCTCGCCGAACGGCTGTCCGCGGACTACCCGGCCCTGCCGGTCGCGCGACTGCTCGGCGAACGCCGCCTGCTCCCCGTCCTCGACGGCTTCGACGAACTGCCCCCCGAACTCCAGGCCGACGCGCTCCGGGCCCTCAACCGCAGCCTGACCCCGGGCGACCCGCTGATCCTCACCAGCCGCGCCGAGGCCTACCGCCGCGCGGCGGAGGGCGCCCGCGTCCTGCACGCGTCGGCGGCCGTCCGCAGCCGCCCGATCCCCGCCGCCGGCGTCGCCGAGGCCCTCCGCCACCACGCCGGCCCGCAGCACCTGGCCCGCTGGCAGCCGGTCCTCGACGAGATCGCCGCCCACCCCGCCGGCCCGGTCGCCCGCACCCTCGCCAGCCCGCTCCTGCTCGGCCTGGCCCGCGAGATCCACGGCCGGGCCGGCGCCGACCCGGCCGACCTGCTCCGCTTCCCCGACCGGCAGGCACTCACCGACCACCTGCTCGACCGCTTCGTCCCCACCGTCGCCCCCGGCGCCGCCCGGTACCTCGGCGGCATCGCCGCGCACGACGAGCCCGACATCGCCTGGTGGCGGCTGCACCGACGGCTGACCGGCCCGCTCCGGGCCCACCGGTGGGCCCGGGTGGCCGTCCCCGTCGTCCTGCTGTCCGCGGCCACCCTGACGGCCCGGCCCGACCCGCTCGTGGACCCCGTCCTCTCCGTGCCGGCGACGGTGGCGGCCGGCGCCCTGTTCGGGCTGAGCATCGGCGGGTACGAGAGCCACATGAGAGCGGGGAGGCCGTCCGGGCCCCCGGCCCGCTCCCCCGCCGGGCGGGTGGCGCGCCTCGCGGCCCTGCTGCTGGCCGTTCCCGCGCTGTACGCCGCCGAGGCGCTCGCCGACCGCTGGGCGCCGGAGCTCTCGCCGGCGGTCCTCGTCGTGAACACCGTCCTCGCCCTGTCCTCGGTCGTCGTCATGATCCTGTTCATCGCCGGCAGTTGGGTGCGGCGGACCGCCCGGTCCGTGACGAACGAGCGGCGGAGCAGCCCCGCCGCGGCGCTGCGCGGCGCGCGCAGACGGGCGGTCAGTTCGGGCGCGTACCTGGGAACCCTGTCGTGCGTGTTCATGACCATCGGCCGGCACGGGCCCGAGCTGGGGGAGGCCGTCCGCTCCGGCCTCTCCCAGGCCGCCCTCGTCGTCCTCTGCAGCCAGTGGGGCGCCTACACCACCGCCCGCCTGGCCCTCGCCGCCGCCGGCCGACTGCCGCTGCGCTACGCGGCGTTCCTGGCCGGGGCGCACCGCCGGGGCATCCTGCGCCAGGCCGGTTCGGTCCACCAGTTCCGGCACCGGTCGCTGCGCGAGCGGCTGGCCCTCGCCGCCGACCGGGGCCCTGCTTCCGGATAGGCATAGGGTGGGCGTACGAACGTCGGTACGAGGGACGCGGGGAACGCGAGGAGAGGTGGGCCGGGTGGCCGGGAGCGTGGTGGCGGTCAGCAGCAGCGAGGGGCACTCGTTCACGAAGCCGAACCGGGACGGGATACGGCTGGTGGCGGGGATCGGGGTCGAGGGCGACGCGCACGCCGGGGTGACGGTGCGGCACCGCTCCCGGGTCGCGCAGGACCCGTCGCAGCCGAACCTGCGGCAGGTGCACCTGATGCACCAGGAGCTGTTCGACGAGCTGGCCGGCGCCGGATTCGCGGTGGCGCCCGGGGAGTTGGGCGAGAACGTGACCACCCGGGGCGTCGACCTGCTGGGGCTGCCGGTGGGGACGCTGCTGCGGCTGGGCGCGGAGGCCGTGGTCGAGGTGACCGGGCTGCGCAACCCGTGCGCGCAGATCGACGACTTCCAGCGGGGCCTGCTCAAGCAGGTGGTGCGGCGGGACGAGGACGGGTCGCTGGTCCGGAGGGCGGGGATCATGGGCGTGGTCCGCTCCGGCGGCGAGGTCCGCCCCGGCGACGGCGTCACCGTCACGCTGCCGCCCGCACCGCACCGCCCGCTCGACCGGGTCTGACCACTCGACCGGGTCTGAGCGCCACCGGGCGCCGCCCCGCGGGCCCGGAGCGGCGGGCCCGCGCCCCTGAGGACTCCCCGAACCCCGACGCCAGGGCCCGACCGACCGGGCCGACCGACCCGACGGAGCGGACACCGACCATGGACCTTCCCCGCATCTTCACCATCCGCGAGAGCGGCCACCGCATCCACAACCCGCTGACCGCGGCCAAGCTCGCCGCGCTGGGCGAAGCGCTCCGCCTCGCCCCCGGCACCCGGGTGCTCGACCTGGCCAGCGGCTCGGGCGAGATGCTCTGCACCTGGGCGCGGGACCTGGGCTTCACCGGCACCGGCGTCGACATCAGCACGCTCTTCACCGAACAGGCCCGGGCCCGCGCGGTTGAACTCGGCGTCGCCAACCGGGTCCGCTTCGTCCACGGCGACGCCGCCGGGCACGTCGCGGACGAACCCGTCGACCTGGCCTGCTGCGTCGGCGCGACCTGGATCGGCGACGGCGTCGCCGGAACCACCGCCCTGCTCGACCGCAGCCTCCGCCCCGGCGGCACGATGCTGATCGGCGAACCGTACTGGCGGCAGACCCCGCCGGACGAGGAGACCGCGCGGGCCTGCCACGCCGCCTCCGCCGCCGACTTCCTGCTCCTGCCGGACCTGCTCGGACACTTCCGCGAACTCGGCTACGACGTCGTGGAGATGGTGCTGGCCGACCAGGACAGCTGGGACCGCTACGCCGCCGCCCAGTGGCTGAGCATGCGCCGCTGGCTCGACCTGAACCCGGACGACGAACTCGCCGCCCGGGTCCGGGAGGAGCTCGACACCGAACCCGCCCGCTACGCGGGCTCCACGCGCGAGTACCTGGGTTGGGGAGCTTTCGCCCTCATGAAGCGCTGACCTCCCGCCCCGGACGGGGCCTCGGTGCCGACCGGGACGGGCGCGTCCGCCGCCCCTGCCGCCTCCGTGGACGACCGGAGGGCGGCCAGCGGCCGCATCCTCGTCCCGGCTCCCCGATCACCGGGTCTCGGTCCCGTCAGCCGCCGGCCGTCGCCGGACTACCGCCCCCCGGTCACGCGCCGGGGCGGGACCAGCCGCGGGCCTCGCCCTCGTCGATGAGGCGGCGGGCGGCCTGCCAGAGGGGGGTGGAGGCGTCGCCGATGACGGACTTGCGGGCGCGGATGTCGTCGGCGGTCACGCCGGGGGTGTGCCAGGTGCCGCCGCGGGCGAGCCAGTTGAGCAGCAGCGGCTGGAGGCGGTCCATGGCCTTGGCGAAGCGGGCTTCCGGGGTCCGGCGGGCCTCGAACTCGTCCCAGTGGGCGCGCAGTTCGCGGGTCTGGTCGGCGGGCAGCAGGCCGAAGAGGCGGTCCGCGGCGGCGGCTTCGCGTTCGGCCTGGTCGAGGGCGCCGGCGGTGTCGTAGAGGGGGGTGTCGCCGGCGTGGATCTCGACCAGGTCGTGCAGCAGGACGAGTCGGACGGTGTGGCCGACGTCGATGGGTTCGTCCGCGTACTCGGCGAGGACGGTGACCATCATGGCGAGGTGCCAGGAGTGTTCGGCGTCGTTCTCGCGGCGGTCGGCGGCGGCCAGCGGGGACTGGCGCAGGACGGTCTTGAGGCGGTCCACCTCGACCAGGAAGGTGAGTTGGGCGCGCAGCCGCTCCTCCAGGCCGTCGGGGAAGGGGGTGCGGTCGACGAGCAGCGGGCCGGTTTCATCGCTCATGGGGTCCATCGTGCCAGGCGGCCGGGGCGGCGGCCCCACCGCGGGTCCACCCCACCCCCGGTGTGGTGCGCCTGCGGAGCTTCACTATGCTCCGGGCTCCACTCTTCCGATCTTCACCAGAGGAACCCCCATGGATCGACGCGGCCTGCTCAAGGCGACCGGTACCGCTCTCGGCGTGTTCGGCGGCGCCCAACTGGTCGGGGCCCAGTCCGCGCAGGCGGTGACGGGCGGCGGGCCGGTGGTGAACGTGCTGGACTACAAGCCGGCCGGCACCGACGACACCACCGCGTTCCACGCCGCGTTCGACGGCAACCCGGGCGCCACCGTGCTGATCCCGCCGGGCACGTACACCCTGACCATGGGGGTGCGGCTGACCGCGGGCACCACGGTGGTCGCGTACGGGGCGCGGATCGTCCGCGGCTCCGACGCCTGTTCGGCGCTGCTGCACAACGTCGACTCGGCCGTCGAGGTGCCGGGGTACAGCGGGCCGGGCCGGATCAGCGTCCTGGGCGGGACGTGGGACATGGCGGGGGCGACGCTGACCCGGCAGACCGACGCGTTCGCCTTCGCGCACGCCGCCGACCTGCTGTTCCGGGACTGCGTGATCGTGAACGTGCCCTCGGCGCACGCGATCGAGCTGAACGCGGTGCGCGGCGTGCGGGTGCTGGACTGCGTCTTCGAGGGCCAGAGCACGGCCTTCGGCAAGGACAAGGAGGCGGTGCAGATCACCGGCGCGACCTCGTCCGCGAACCTGCCCGCGCCGCCGTACGACCTGACCCCGTGCGTGGACGTGCTGGTCTCCGGCTGCACGATGCGGCCCCCGACGGCGGAGGGCTACACCAACTTCGGCGCGCTGTGCGGCGACCACGGCGGCGCGGCGGGCATGCTGCACAGCAACATCCGGGTGGTCGGCAACCGGATCGAGGGCGCGACCGCGGAGGCCGTCCGGGTGGTGGACTGGCAGCGTTCGGTGGTCAGCGGGAACACCATCGAGTCGGCGTTCAACACGGGGGTCGACGTCCGCTCGTTGGCGTCGAACCCGATGGCGGGCCTGCTGGTGCAGGGCAACACCATCACCGGCACCGGCAACGGGGCCTGCCTCAGCGGCGCCGTCACCGTCTCCGGCAAGGCGGCCGCGCCGATCACCGGCCTGGTGGTCAGCGGCAACGCGATCGCGAACACCCAGGGCGAGCACGGCGTGTACGTCGGCTACGCGCCGCAGGCCGTGGTGACCGGCAACACGATCACCCGCACCGTCCGCAACGACAAGGCCAGCAACTGCCAGGCCGTCCAGCTGGACTACTCGCCGGGCAGCGTGCTGTCCGGCAACACCGCCACCGACATCGCCGGCGACGGCCTGTACGTGAACGCCAGTACCGGCAGCCTGGTCAGCGGCAACCGGGTCACCGCCTGCGCGACGCACGGGCTGGCCGCCGGCTCGGACGACCTGGCCGTCCGGGACAACCTGTTCTCCGGGCTGAACACGGACGGCGCGGCGGACAAGTACGGCATCCGGATCGGCGCCAACGCCAAGAACGCCTCGGTGCAGGGCAACGTGGTGCGCCGGAGCGGCGCCGCCCAGGACGCGGCCGCGGCCGTCGCGGTGATGGCGGGCAGCAACGGCACCTGGGTGACCGGCAACGACCTGCGCGGCTGGGGCGCGGCGGCGCTGCTGGACCAGGGCACCGGCACCCTGACGTCCGGCGGCGGCAACCTGTCGTAGCCCGCCGGTCAGTCCCGGTGGCGGGCCAGTTCGGCCCGCCCCCGGACGCCGTACTGGCGGTAGAGGCGGGTCAGGTTGGCCTCGACGGCCTTGACCGAGAGGTGCAGGCGGGCGGCGATCTCCCGGTTGGTGGCGCCGGCCCGGATCAGCGCGAGGATCTGCTGCTGCATGGGGGTGGGGTCGGCCTCCAGCGCGTCGAGGGCGGCGAGGGCCGCGGCGGCGTGCTGCTGCCAGGGCAGGCAGCCGGCCGCGGCGTAGCGGGTGTGGGCCTCCTGGAGGGCGGTGCGGGCGGCGGCGCGGCGGCGGGCGCGGCGCTCCAGGGTGCCGAGGGCGAGGTGGGCGCGGGCGAGTTCGAGCGGGTAGGGGTGGGTGTCGGGGAGCCGTTCGCGCAGCGTGTCGGCGGCCCGGCGGGGGTCGGTGGCGGCGGTGAGGTGGGCTTCGGCGCGGTGCAGGCCGAGGGTGAGGACGTCGCGGCCGAGGCCGGCGGCGCGCTCGCGGGCGTCGGCGAGGGTGGCGGCGGCCTCTTCGGGGCGGCCGGAGAGCGCGAGCGACTCGGCGAGGTCGGCGTCGACCAGGAAGAACGCGGGGTCGGTGAACTCCATCCGGCGCAGCAGGTGCAGGCAGCGGCCGAGGTGTTCGGCGGCGGCCTGGTGGTTGCCGCGGAGGAGTTCGACCCGGCCGCGCAGGCCGTGCGCGTAGGAGAGCCACTCGCGGTCGTGGTCGTCCTCGGCGGCGCGGATCGCGGAGTCGAGGAGCTGGGCGGCGCGGTCGGCGGTGCCGCCGTTGAGTTCGGCGGCGCCGCCCAGGACGCGGGCCGGGCCGGGGCTGGGTTCGATGCGTTCGCGCAGGTCGTGGGCGGCGCGGCCGGCGGCGTAGGCCTCGGTGCAGCGGCCGGCCCGTTCGTAGACGGAGGCGGCGATGTAGAGGACGTTGGCGAGGTCCTCGGTGCGGCCGGCGGCTTCGACCTCGGCGCGCAGGGCCTCGACCTCGGTGACGGCGCGGGGCAGGTCGCCGCTGCGCAGGGCGGCGACGGCGAGGCCTTCGCGGCAGAGCACGGCGGCGGCGGTGGCGGGCCGTCCGGCGGCGAGGCGGCAGCCGCGTTCGAGTTGGGCGAGGCCGAGGGCGGGGTCGGTGAGCAGGGTGAGCGGGGCGCGCTGGGCGAGGAGTTCGACGAGCAGGTCGGGGTCGTCGGCGTGGTCGGCGTGCTTCTCGGCGGTGGCGAGTTCGGCGAGTCCTTCGGCGCGGTCGCCCCGGTGCAGGGCGCGGACGGCGCGTTCCTGGTGGACGGCGGCGGTGAGCGCGGGGTGGCCGCCGGTGTCCTCGGCGGCGGCGGCGAGCAGGGGATCGGCGCCGGGGTGGTCGGGACCGAGCAGGCGGGCGAGCAGCAGGCGGGCGTGCACCCGGACGTCGGCGGCGGGGGCGGCGGCCAGGCGTTCGCCGCAGGCGCGGGCGAGGTCGGGCAGGCCGGCGGCGGCGGCGTTGCGGGCGGCGGCGAGCAGGCGGCGGCCGGCGGTGTCGGGGTCGGGGGTGTGGTCGGCGGCGAGGCGGAGCAGTTCGGCGGCGGTGCCGGGGGCGCCTCGGGTGAGGGCGGTGTCGGCGGCGGCGGCGAGCCGGTCGGCGAGGTCGGGGTCGGGGGCGTCGGCGGCGAGGGCCTGGTGGTGGACCCGTTCGACGGGGTCGGTGGTGAGGTCGGCGAGCAGCCGGTGGGCGGCGCGCAGGTCGGCGGGGTCGGCGGCGGCGAGGACGACTTCGGCGACCAGGGGGTGGCTGAACTGGGGGTGGTCGGGCCGGGGGGTGCCGGTGGGGGCGGGGCGGACGATGCCGTGCCGGCGGGCGGCGGCGAGCGGTTCGGTGACGGTGTCGGGCAGGGCGGTGCCGGGCCGGGCGGCGGCCAGGACGGTCAGCGACTGCCGTGCGGCGTCCGGGAGTTCGCCGAGCCGGGCGGCGACCAGGGCGCGCAGCCGGTGCGGGACGTCGAGCGGGCGGGCGGGGTCGGCGGCGAGCGCGCTCTCGCTGCCGTCGGCGGCCAGCGAGCGGCCCAGTTCCAGGGCGTAGTAGGGGTTGCCGCCGCTGACGGCGTGCACCCGGGTGAGGGTGAGGCCGCTGAGGCGCAGGTCGAGGCGTTCGCGCAGCAGGGCGCCGGTGCCGCGTTCGCCGAGCGGGCCGACGGGTATCTCGCGGGCGGCGGGCGGGCAGAGCGGGCCCATCCCGGGGGCGGCGTCGGCGTGTCCGGTGCCTCCGGTGCCTCCGGTGCCGTCGGTGCGTTCGGTGACGGCGAAGCGGACCTGCCGGTCGGTGAGCCGGCGGGCGGCGAAGGCGATGACCTGCCGGCTGGCCTCGTCGAGCCACTGGGTGTCGTCGAGCAGGACGAGGACGGGGCCGCGCTGGGCGAGTCGGCGCAGCGCTTCGAGGACGGCGACCCGGACGGCGAGCGGGTCGGTGGCTGTGCCGGGTGCGGGGGCGCGGTGCAGCAGGGCGCGTTCGAGGGCCTGGCGCAGGTGGTCGGGCAGGTCCTCGGCGAGGCCGGGGAGGGCTTCGCCGAGCAGGTCGATCAGCGCGAGGTGCGGCAGGTCGGCCTCGGCGGCGGTGGGGCTGCTGCGCAGGACGGTCTCACCCGCCCGTTCGGCGTCCCGGGCGAGGGTGTCGAGCAGCGCGGTCTTGCCGATGCCGGCCGGTCCGTGCAGCAGGACGCCGCCGGTGGCGGCGAGCGCGGCGCGGATCTCGGCGAGCAGGTGGGCGCGGTCGACGAGTGGGGGCTCGGTCGGCTCCGCCGGGATGGTGGCGGGGCCGGCTCCGCCGGGGAGGATGCCGGTCATGGCGGTCAGTGTGCCGCCTCCGAACCGGCTGCGCGAGGGTGTCGCATGAACACGACACCCTCACGACCCGCTGTTAAGTCCCTTTTAAGGCTTGATCATTGGGGACTCCGCCGGGAGCCGCCTGAGTCCCCGACTCCGCTGGTCAGCCGACGCTGACGTCGTCGACCAGGAAGGTGGTCGACAGGTAGGCGTCCTCCTGGCCGGCCAGGGAGATGCTGACGTTCTGGCCGCGGAAGGCGCTCAGGTCGACGCTCTTCTGCACGTACCCGGCGGAGGCGTTGGCGTTCGAGTACGTCGCCAGGGTCTGGCCGTTGACGTTCACCTTCAGGGTGTCGTAGGCGGTGGAGCCGGACTCCTGGGTGGTGACCTTCAGCCAGAGGGTGAGCTTCGGGCTGCCGCTGGACGGCACCGCGACGTTGGACTGCGACAGGGTCTCGGTCGCGGCCGAGCCGTAGCCCATCATCCACGCGTACCAGGTGCCGCCGTGGGCGGACTGCTGGGTCGAGTTGGTGATGTCGTTGGCGCTCTGGGTCCAGCCGGCGGCGCCCTGCTCGAAGTCGCCGTTGGTCAGCGCGTTGCCCGGGTTCGGGTTGCCGGTCGGGGTGGAGGTCGGCGAGGAGGACGGCGACGGGGTCGGCGTGCCGTTGCCCGGGTCGGGCAGCGCGGTGCCGAGCGAGACGGCGGCCCACGCCTTGGAGACGATGTACCGCTCCTGCGAGCCGCTGCCGTACAGGTCGGCGGCGGCCTGCAGGGTGGCGGTGCGCGCCGCGCTGTAGTTGCTGGTGGAGGTCAGGTAGGTCGACAGCGCGCGGTACCAGATCGCCGCGGCCTTGTCCTTGCCGATGCCCGCGAAGCTGTCGCCGTTGCACGGGGTGCCGTTGTGCGACAGCCCGCCGATGGTCTTGGCGCCGGTGCCCTCGGCGGTCAGGTAGAAGAAGTGGTTGGCGATGCCGGAAGAGTAGTGCACGTCCACCGAGCCGGCCCGGCTGCTGTAGCAGGACAGCGAGTTGCCGTCGGCGGCCGGGTTGTCCATCCGGCGCAGGTAGCCGTTGCCCATCCGGAGCTTCTCGCCGATGTAGTAGTCACCGGGGTCGGTGCTGTTGCCGGCGGAGAACTCGACCATGGTGCCGAAGATGTCGGAGGTGGCCTCGTTCAGGCCGCCGGACTCGCCCGAGTAGTTGAGGTTGGCGGTGGCGGCGGTGACGCCGTGGCTCATCTCGTGGCCGGCCACGTCGAGCGCGGTCAGCGGCGTGTTGCCGTTCTGCGAGGAGCCGTCGCCGAACGACATGCAGAAGCACGAGTCGTCGTAGAAGGCGTTCAGCAGCTGGTTGTCGACGTGCACGTACGCGGGGGCGCCGCGGCCGTCGTTGCGGATGCCGCTGCGGTTGAAGGTGTTCTTGTAGTAGTCCCAGGTCTTCGCCAGGCCGTAGGAGGCGTCCACGGCGGCGCTCTCCCGACTGGAGGTCGAGCCGTTGCCCCAGGTGTTGGTCGACTTGGAGAACGCCCGGGCGTTCTGCGCCGGGTTCGACTGCGGGCTGTTGTACGAGTCGTAGACGATCGTGCCGCCGTGCAGCGCGTCGGTCAGCGTGTAGCCGCTGCCGCCCTGGCTGGTCTCGATGGTGACCTGGCCGACGTTGACGCCGTTGCCGCTGCCGGAGACCGTCGGGTTGACCTCGTACTGGTCCAGCACCGCGCCGGTGCCCGCGTCCAGCAGGACGGCCTCGCGGGAGTTGGCGCCGGCCTCGCCCGCGCCGGTGACGGTGTTGCGGTAGGCCAGCACCGGGACCTTGCCGACCGCCCAGACCAGCAGCTGGCTGGTGTCCAGGTTGGTGGTGCGGGCCTGCTTGACGTGCTTGGCGCTGCGGGCGGCGGTGGACGCGGCGTCCTTGTCGGACAGCATCGGGGTGACGCCGTTCAGCTTGATCGCGCCCTGGTGCGCCCAGTCGGTCGAGGTGATCCTGCCGTTCTTGGCCCGGTGCACGACCAGGTCGCCGCCGACCACCGGCAGGCCGCGGTAGGTGCGGTCGTAGCGCACGTGCCGGGAGCCGTCGTTGTCGACCTGCACGTCCTTCGGCAGCAGGCGCTCGTCCGGGCCGAGGCCCAGCGCCTTCGCCACCGCGCCGGTCTCCTTCTCCGCCTGCTCCATCAGCGCGATCCGGCCGACCGTGGTCATCGCCTGCGGTGCGGCGCCGTTCGCGGTGGTACCGCTGGCCAGTGCGGGCGACTGGGAACTCGCGACCATCACGGTGCCCATGGTGAGGGCGGCCGCAACAGCTGCCGCCATGGCGGTCTTGCGGTTCATCGGGTTTCCTCCCACCGAGCCGGGGTTGATGGGGGACGGCCGTGACACCGATGGGGTGTGGCGCCACGGCCGGTTTCAGCTCGGCGGCAGGACGCTAGGACCGCGGACCGCCCCCGCGACATGCCCTCGGCGACTTGGCAAGGGCCGGTCAAGGGTGGTTCCTCCCCTTCCCCGGGGTCCCCTGCCGCCCCCTCTGTCACGACCGGTCTCCGGTCCCGGCCGGTCTCCGGTCCCGGCCCGGTGCCGCCGCAGCCTCAGCGGGCCACCCGGAAGCCGATGTTGCCGCTGGAGCTGTCGGGGGTGTTGGCGGAGCGGGCGGCCAGCCGGTAGCGGTTGCAGTAGGAGGCGTGGCACATGTGGGAGCCGCCGCGCATGACCCGGGCGGTGCCGGTGGGCGGGCCGAGCGGGTCGCGGCGGGTGGCGGGGGTGTCGGGGCGGTGGTGGTCGGGGCTGAAGTGGTCGGCGCACCACTCCCAGACGTTGCCGAGCACGTTGTAGAGGCCGTGGCCGTTGGGGCGGTAGGAGCGGACGGGGGCGGTGGAGCGGTGCCGGCCGGTGTTCCGGGTCGGGAACTCGCCCTGCCAGATGTTGAGCAGCTCCCGTCCGCCCGGGGCGAGTTCGTCGCCCCACGGGTAGCGGGTGCCCTCGCTGCCGCCGCGGGCGGCGTACTCCCACTGCGCCTCGGTGGGCAGCCGGGTCCCGGACCAGGCGCAGTACGCCTGCGCGTCGTTCCAGGAGACGTGCACCACCGGGTGCTGCTGCCTGGCGGCGAAGTCGCTGCCGGGGCCCTCGGGGGTGCGCCAGGCGGCGCCCTCGACGGCCCGCCACCACGGGGTCGCGGCGACCCGCGGGGAGCGGGCCCGCAGCCGGTCGGGCAGGAAGCCCTCGAAGACGAAGCTGGACCCGAAGCGCTCGGCGTCGGTGACGTACCCGGTCTCCCGGACGAAGGACGCGAACTCGGCGTTGCTGACGGTGGTCGCGGCGATCGCGAACGGCCCGAGCACCACCTCGCGGACCGGTCCCTCGCCGTCCCCCGGGATCCCGTCCGGGTCCTCTCCGCCCATCCGGAACGCTCCGCCGGGCAGCTCCAGCAGCCCGCGCCCGGCCCGCGCCGCGGCGGGCGAGAGCACCGGCGCGGGGGCGGGGGCGGGGGCGGGGTCAAGGGTCAGCAGGGGCAGGGACGGCGGGGTCGGCAGGCCGAGGTCGGCGGGCTCGTGCCCGGGGGCGCAGCAGGAGAGCATGGCTGCCTCTTCCTTCAGGGGGCGGTGCGGGGCGGTGCGGGTCCGGCCGGCCGCCGGGGAGACGACCGGCCGGGGTTCGGGGCCCGTACGGGCGGGCCGTAGGGGCGGGCCGTACGGGCGGGCCGTGCGGTCAGGCCGTGCGGTCGGCGGCCAGCGCGGCCGCGAGGGCCGGGATGCCGAGCGCCTGCTCCTGCGCCGGGGTGGCCTGGTACAGCTTGTTGACCAGCTGGTACGGGTCGGCCTCCAGGTCGTAGTACTCGCGGAAGGCGAGCGCCCCGGTGCCGACGGGCCGGCCGTCCGCGTCGGTGTGCAGCTTGTAGTACTCGGTGTACTGCTCGGTCTTCGACAGGTACGAGGCCCAGGTGTGCGGCCGCCCGGCCTGGTGGGCGCCCTGCTCCCAGAACTCGACCAGCAGGTGGTCGCGGCTGTACGGGCCGAGCAGCGAGTGCCCGTCGAGCGCCCAGTCCGGGGTGATCCCGGCGGCCTCCAGGATGGTCGGGGCGAGGTCGATGTTGGCCACGATCCGGTGGTCGGCGGGGCTGCCCGCGCCGAGGCCGCCGGCCGGCCAGGAGACGTAGAACGGCACCTCGACGGACGGCAGGTAGGGCACCGACTTCTTCGACCAGCCGTGGTCGGCCCAGGTGTAGCCGTTGTCGCCGAGGTAGATCACCAGGGTGTTGTCCAGCTGCCCGAGCGCGGCCAGTTTGTCGTGCAGCGCCTGCACGGCGTCGTCCACCGAGAGCAGGGTGCGCAGCTGGCGGGCCCGCAGCTGCCGGCCGGTGGCCAGCGTCCCGGTGGAGTCCTGGATCCACTGGGGCTTGTCGCTGCGGTCGGCCTCGTCGACGGACGGGCGGCCGTTCCAGACCGGGACGGCCGTGTCGGCGTACTTCGGCTCGGGCGTGTTGGGTTCGTGCGAGGCCTTCGGCGCGACGAACGCGAACCACGGGCGCGGGTCGGTGGCGGCCTTGTCGAGGAAGGCCAGCGCGCGGTCGCGGATCACCGAGGTCGAGTAGCCGGGGATGGTGTGGACGGTGCCGTTGTCGTTGTACTGCCCGTCGGCGTAGACCACCGGCGCGGCCAGCAGCCACTCGTCGAAGTGCGGCGGGTTGTCGGCCGGCTGCCAGGCGTTCAGGTACTTGCCGAACAGTCCGGTGCGGTAGCCGGCCTGGTGCAGCGCCCGCTGGACGGTGTCGTGCTGGTCGAGGTTGTACGGGTGGCCGTTGTCGCGGACGCCGTGGTGGTGCGCGTACCGGCCGCTGAAGATCGACGAGCGGGACGGCGCGCACAGCGGCGTGGTGACGTGCCCGGAGGTGAACCGGACGCCGTGGCCGACCAGCCAGTCCACCGTCTTCGGGGTGGCCCACTCGGTCTGTTTGGGCTGGTCGTCGGTGAGGATCACCAGGACGTTCGGCCGGGCCCCCGCCGCGGCGGCGTCGGCGGCTCCCAGGGTCAGCGGCAGCGCGGTCGCGGCGGCCACCGCGGCGGCCCCGGCCAGGAATTCGCGGCGGCCGAGCTTGAGGTGGTCGCGCGGCGGTTCGGTGTTCCGACTCATGGCGTGCGTACCCTTTCGACGGCGGGCGGGAGGGGTGGCGGGCGGAGCGAGTCGGCGGGCGTCCCCGGCCGGGCGGAGCGGTGTGCGGCGCGCTGACCGTGAACCTACGGGCGCCCCGGAGCGGCCCGCAATTGCTTGCGGACAGACAACGCATGCTGTTCACGGGCCCGTTGCAATGTTTCGCACACCGTCGGAACTCCTTTCGGCGTTCCGTCCGGAACATCCGTCCCACCGGTGTCGTTGCCCCCGTCATGACCAAGTCCGCACCGCCCCGCAGGCTCTCCGACGACGCCCTCTCCGACCTGCTCGCCCGGCAGCGCTTCGGCACCCTCGCCAGCGTCCGGCGCAGCGGCCACCCGCACCTGACCACCATGCTCTACAACTGGGACGCGCCCTCCCGCACGCTGCGCTTCTCCAGCACCGCCGACCGCGCCAAGGTCGCCCACCTGCGCGCCGACCCGCGCGCCTCGCTGCACGTCCAGGGCGAGGACGTCTGGTCGTTCGCCGTCGCCGAGGGCGAGGCCGAGGTCTCCGAACCCACCACCACCCCCGGCGACGCGGTCGGCCGCGAACTGCTCGCCCTGCTCCCGCCCGACCTCCGCCCCGCCGACCAGGACGCGTTCTTCGCCCGACTGGTCGCCGAACACCGGGTGGTCATCCGCCTGAAGGTCACCCGCCTCTACGGCACCGCCCTGGACATCACGGCCTGAACCACCGCCGGTCGGCGGGGACGGGTCGGGTCACCGGGCCAGGTCGCGGACCAGGGTGCTGCTGACCTGCGGGAGTTCGCCGTACTCGGGGTCGTCGGAGTCGACCGGCAGTTGGTGGATCACGGCGGCCAGCCGGGGCGGGAGCCTCACGTCCAGGCCCTCGTGGCAGAGGGTGAGGATCTCGGCGAGGACCCCGGCGGGGAGCAGCGCGTCGCGGACGCCCACGACGCACGGGGGGCGGCGGGGGCCGGTGGCCAGGGCCTCGGCCTGGCGGCGCCAGAGTTCGGCGTCGAGGAACTCGCCGAGGCTGCGGTGGAGCAGGCTCAGGCAGGACGCGGCGGTGTAGGAGCCGCCGCCGGCCGCGAACTGCCACCAGAACTGGGCGCCGTCCCGGTTCCGGGCGGCGTGCAGCAGCGCGCCGAGGACGAGGGCGCCCTCAGGGTGGATCCGCCGGTCGTTGACCAGCAGGTCGAGCGAGGCGGCGGCGGTCGGCATCGCCAGCACCAGGGAGGCGGCGAGGTCCAACTCGTGGGCGGCCTGCAGGTTCTCGGACGGGAAGGGGCGCGGGGCCGTCAGCAGCCGCTCCCAGGACACGCCCGCGTCGTCGGGGCGCGGCGGCGCGGGGCGGGTGGGTGTGTGGAGGCCGTCGCTCCCGGCGCTCCCGGTGCTCATCTCGTTCCCCCGTCCGTCCGTCGTCCGTCCTGCCGCGTTCGGTGGTGCCGCGTTCGGTGGTGCGCCGTGCCGTCGTACCGCGTTCCGTCGTACCACGTTCCGTCGTGCGGTGTTGCGCCGTGCGGTGTTCCGTCGTGCGGTGTTCCGTCGTGCCGCGGGCCCGTCACCGGTCACCACTGCTCCCGGCGCTCCCGGTGGCGGCCGCCGACGGCGGTGGCCAGGCGGTCCAGGGCCTGTAGCGCGGTGGAGCGCACGTGGGCCTCGGTGGTGGCCAGGCAGTCGGCGATCTGGGTGTCCGTCAGGCCGAGCAGGTAGCGCAGCACCATGACGTCGTGGCGCCGTTCGGACAGCCCGCACAGCGCAGCGTACATCCGCTCGTGGCCGTCGCCGGTCTCCGGCAGGTGTCGGGCGAGTTCGGCGGCGGCGCGCAGCGTGCCGACCCAGGGCGGGACGGGTTCGGCGGGTATCGCTCCGCCGTCGGTCACCGGGCGCAGCAGGGCGGCGGCGACCTCCTCCTTGAGGATCGTCCAGGCCTGGAAGGCCGGGTACTGGTCGCGCAGGATCCTCGGCCACTCCCGCCAGACCCGGTCCTTCGCGGTCCGCACGGCCTCGCGCGCGGTGGCGGTGTCGCGCAGGCGGACGTCGGCGAAGCCGGACCACGTCCGCTGGTGGGTGTCGCAGAAGGCGTCGAACGTCAGGCGGTGCCGGTCCCCCACTGCCCGGTCGCTCTCGTTCATGCCGCTCCTCCTCCCCGGGCCGTCGGCGTGGCGGCGCGGCGCGGGAACTCGTGTCCCCTGGAGGAACATTAAGGCGCATCAGGTGTCCAGATGCTAATCCGGCACAAGGGGTTTCAAGATCAGACATAAGTCGTTCGACCCGACAAGCTGCCCATCTTCAACTCTGAGCGATCGTGAGCGAAACGGGACCGCTGATGACCGATCCGGTCACGACTGCCACCGAACCCGGCCGACGCCCTTGATTGTTCGTTCGCACGCATGGGCATAGTGGGTGCGACCGGCGGAGGATCACTGGCGTTCAGGGGGAACAGATGGCAGACGCACACGACCCGGCGGTCGAGGCGGGGGGCGGGACGGCGGTCGGAAGGGCAGTCGGGACGGCAGTCGGGGCGGAGGCCGGGGCCGGGGTCGAGGTCAACCTCGACATCCACCTGGCGCACTCCGCGCGGATGTACGACTTCTACCTCGGCGGGACCACCAACTTCCCCGCCGACCGGGAGGCCGCCGGGCGCGCGCTGGCCGTGTTCCCGTACGCCCGGTCCGCGGCCCGCGCCAACCGGGCCTTCATGCGCCGCTCCACCCGGCTGCTGGCCGAGCGGGGCATCCGGCAGTTCCTCGACATCGGCACCGGCATCCCGACCTCGCCGAACCTGCACGAGGTGGCCCAGCGGGTCGCGCCGGACGCCTCGGTCGTCTACGCCGACAACGACCCGATCGTCCTGCTGCACGCCCAGGCGCTGCTGCGCGGCACCGAACAGGGCGTCACCGCCTACGTCCAGGCCGACGTCCGCGAGCCCGAGGCCCTGCTGGAGGCCGCCGCCCGCACCCTGGACTTCGACCGGCCGGTCGCGCTCAGCATGAACGCCCTGCTGCACTTCGTCCCCGGCCGGGCCCACGGGATCACCGAGTACTTCAAGGACCGGCTGCCCAGCGGCTCCGCCCTCGTGATGAGCCACCTCACCCCGGACTTCGCGCCGGACGAGACCGCCCGGCTGATCCAGGTCTACACCGCCGCGGGAACGCCCGTCGCGGCCTGCACCAGCGAGGAGTTCGGCCGCTTCTTCACCGGCTGGGACGTCCTCGCCCCCGGCGTCGTCGCCACCCCCCGGTGGAACCCGTCCCCCGACGACGACACCGAACGGATCAGCGACGCCGGCGCCTCCTGCTACGGGGCCGTGGCCGTCCGTCCCTGAGCCGTCGGCCCCTGTCCTCCCGTCCCCCTGCCCTCCCGTCCCCGGTCCGTCGTCAGTCGGTGGTGGGGGCGGTCAGGTCGAGGGTGAAGCTGAACCGGTCGCCCCGGTAGAGGGTGCGGACGAGTTCGAGCGGGCGTCCGTCGGCGTCCCGGCTGCGGCGGTGCAGCAGCAGCATCGGGAGGGCGGGCGGGGTGCCGACCAGCAGCGCCTCGCGCGGGGTGGCGAGCACGGTCTCGATCCGCTCCTCCGCCCCGGCGAGGTGGACGCCGCGTTCGCGCAGGTACCCGTAGAGCGACCCGGTGGGGTCGAACTCCGCCGCCAGCTCCGGGACCCGGGCCACCGGCAGGTAGGTGGACTCCAGGCCGACCCGCTCCCCGTCGGCGCGCAGCACCCGTTCGAGGTGCCAGAGCGGCTCGCCGGGCGGGACGGCCAGCCGATCCGCCACCGCCGGATCGGCGGGCAGCCGGTCCAGCGCGATCAGGGTGCGGCCGGGGCGCAGGCCCTGCCTGGTGACGCCCTCGGTGTAGCTGGCCAGCGACAGCGGCTGCTCGATCTTGGCCCCGGCGACCACCGTCCCCCGCCCCTGCCGCCGCAGCCGCCCCTCGATCAGCAGGTCCCGCAGCGCCTGCCGGACGGTCGCCCGGGCCACCCCGTACCGCTCCGCCAGCCCGGCCTCGGTGGGTAGCCGCCCGCCGGGGCCCAACTCCGCGATCAGCTCCTCCAGTTCCGCCTTGACCAGGTAGTACTTGGGCACCCGGCCGTGCTCGGGCACCCCCGACCTGACGGGGACGAGGGGGACGCGGGGAGCGGCGTGGTTCACCTCCCCAGCGTAGCGAGCGCCCTCCGCCGGGCCCCCGGCCCGCCCCTCCCCTCTCCTCCCGCTCCTGTCGCTCCCGTAGCTCCCGTCGCCGACGAACCATCACGGAACGGTAACCGGTCTGGACTGAATTTTGACGCTTGTTCATACAACCGTGGATTCGGTGCGGGTTCGCGCTCGCCCGCCCGGCCCATCCTCGGTTGCCGGTGCAACCGCACCGCGTCGCTTTCCCGTTGGGAGCCCCCGTGCGCAACTCCCGTTCCACCATGGCCCTCTCCCTGTCCGCGGCGGCCGTCGTCGCGGCCGCGCTGGTTCCGTTGGGCGGCTCGTCCGCCTCGGCGGCGACCGGCACGTACAACGGCCTGCCGAACGGCAGCAAGCAGGCCAAGACGCTGGTCGTCGGCATCGACGGCACCCGGTACGACAAGCTGGCCGCGGCGGACGCGCCGAACCTGAAGGCACTGATGGCGTCGGGCACCACGGCGACGTCCAACCTGTACGCGAACCCGCTGGCGCCGACGCTGTCCGGACCGGGCTGGTCGACCATCGCGACGGGCGTGTGGCCGGACAGGCACAAGGTGCTGGACAACAACTTCACCGGTTCGCGCTTCGACCTCTACCCGGACTACGCGAGCCGGCTGGAGGCCGCCGACCCGTCGACCTCGACGCTGGTGATCGGCTCCTGGAACCCGATCACGGCCAACGTCTTCAACGGCACCGCCGACCTGCGGATCCCGGAGAGCGAGAACGACGCAAAGACCGCCTCGGACGCCGCCGACTACCTGGCGCACGGCAACCCGGACTCGGTGTTCCTGCACTTCGACGAGGTCGACGAGGCCGGGCACTCGTACGGCGGCGCGTCCGCCCAGTACCTGTCGGCGATCCACGGCGCGGACGCCCTGCTCGGGCAGGTGCTGACCGCGCTCAGGTCCCGCGCCACGTACGCCTCGGAGGACTGGCTGATCGTGGTCACCACCGACCACGGCCACACCGACGCGGGCGGCCACGGCGGCAACAGCGCCAACGAGCGGCAGACCTGGATGGTCCTCAACGGCCGGGGCCAGGCCGCCGGGGCGCGCCGGTACGACGTGAAGCCGGTGGACATCGCGCCGACCGTGCTCAAGCACCAGGGCGCGCCGATCGACCCGGCCTGGGGCCTGGACGGCAAGCCGGTGGACGAGATCGTGCCCGACGAGTTCGACGCGCTGCGGCCGAGCCTGCAGACCCGGGTCGACGAGACCGGCATCGGCTCGACGGTCAAGGGCTTCACCCGCACCCCGCCGGCCGGCTGGACGATCGACAACTCGCGGATGCCCACCGGCGGCGTCACCGAGTGGCGCGGCTGGGCGTTCGCCACCGACGAGTTCTGGACGGCGGCCCAGCTGGGCCAGGGCCGGGAGACCAACGTCCGGGCCCGCAACGTGTTCGCGGTCGCCGACTCCGACGAGTGGGACGACAAGTCGCACGGCACCGGCCAGTTCGACTCGACGCTGGTCAGCCCGGCCTACCCGGTGGCGGGCCGGACGCGCGGCACGCTGTCCTTCGCCACCGACTACAAGGTGGACGGCCCGCAGACCGGCGACGTGTACGTGTCCTTCGACGGCGGCGCCGCGCAGCTGGTGAAGTCCTACCGGGCCGATCTGAACGCGTTCGAGCACCTGGACGTGGCCGTGCCGGCGGGAGCCTCGACGGCCCGGTTCCAGTTCCGCTACACGGGCACCAACTCGGCGTTCTGGACGGTCGACCAGGTCGTCTTCGGCTGAACCGGCTCCGGCCCGGAGCGGGGCGGGCGGGCCCGTCCGGGCCGGGCGGGGCCCATCCGGCCCGGGGCGGGGTGGGCGGGCCCGTCCGGGCCGGGCGGGGCCCATCCGGCCCGGGGCGGGGTGGGCCCGGGGCGGGTCCGACCCGCCCCGGGGCCGCTCAGCGGGTCTTGAGCACCACCTGGACCGCGAAGGCGACCTGTTCGGCCGTCAGGTCGGCGCGGGCGGTGAGCCGCAGGCGCGGGACGCCATCGGGGACGGACGGGGGGCGGAAGCAGCCGACGGCCAGGCCCTCGTCCCGGCAGGCGGCCGCCCAGCGCACGGCGTGCTCGGGGTCGTCGGCGCGGACGGAGACCACCGCGCCGTCGGGGGCGGAGGCGTGCAGGCCGGCTTCGGCGAGCCGGTCGGCGAGTTCGCGGGCCACCCGGAGCGCGTCGGCGGCCCGGCCGGGTTCGGCGCGCAGCAGGCGCAGCGCGCCGAGGGCGGCGCCGACGGCGGCGGGGGCGAGGCCGGTGTCGAAGATGAAGGTGCGGGCGGCGGAGACCAGGTGGCGGATGACCCGTTCGGGGCCGAGGACGACGCCGCCCTGCGAGCCGAGGGACTTGGAGAGCGTCGCGGTGGCGACCACGTCGGGCTGACCGGCGATGCCGGCGGCGGCTCCGGCGCCCGCGCCGCCGGGGCCGAGGACGCCCAGGCCGTGGGCGTCGTCGATGACCAGCGCGGCACCGTGCGCGCGGGCGGCGGCGAGGTGGTCGGCGAGCGGGGCGGCGTTGCCGTCGACCGAGAAGACCGAGTCGGTGACCACCAGGGCACGGGGTTCGGTGCGGGCGGCGAGGGCTTCGCGCACCGAGGCGGGGTCGCAGTGCGCGGCGCGGGCGACCCGGCCCCTGGCGAGGCGGCAGCCGTCGATCAGCGAGGCGTGGTTGTGGGCGTCGGAGACGATCAGGGTGTCGGGGCCGGCGAGCGCGGTGAGGACGGCGAGGTTGGCGGTGTAGCCGGAGGAGAACACCAGGGCGGCCTGGTAGCCGCAGAACTCGGCGAGTTCGCGCTCCAGCGCGGTGTGCTCCTCGGTGGTGCCGGTGACCAGCCGGGAGCCGGTCGCGCCGCCGCCCCAGTGCAGGGCGGCACCGGCGGCGGCGGCGGTGACGGCCGGGTGGCGGGTCAGGCCGAGGTAGTCGTTGGAGGCCAGGTCGAGCACGGGGTCGGCAGCGGGGCGGCTGCGCAGCCGCCTGGTCAGCCCGGCGGCGTCGCGGACGGCCGCGGCCTCGTCCAGCCAGTCGAACACCCGCTCCGGAGCCTCGTCCGCTCCGCTGACCTGCGCGTCTGCCACCATGCCCGGCACTCTTCCATCCGGCGCGCGGCCGGGGCAACGCGCACCGCCCCGATGTGCGGCGTCCCACACTTCGGGGCCTCGGCGAGCGGCGGGCCGACCGGCTCCGGCAGACCCCCGGCGGACGGTTCCCGTCGCCCCGCGCACCTGCTGCCCGACCGGCTGGACGAGGTGGCCGCCGTGCACCTGGTGGAGTGGGGGCCACGAACCGCACCCGCCCCGCCCCGCCCCGCCCGCGCACCGGGTCCCCTCCGTCCACGCCCTTCCGGGCCTGCTGGCGGCGGTGTCCTGAACGGCGGCGCGGGCGGGACGGCCTGGCGGGGGGTCAGTTGCGGTAGCGGAACAGGATGCGTCCCCTGGTGAGGTCGTACGGGCTGAGCTCGACCAGGACGCGGTCGAACGGGAGGATCTTGATGTAGTTCTTGCGGATCTTTCCGCTGATGTGGGCCAGTACCTGGTGGCCGTTCTGCAGCTCGACCTTGAAGGTGGCGTTGCGCAGGCATTCGAGGACGGTGCCCTCGAGTTCCAGGCCCTTCGCTACTCGTGGCAAGGGTGGTCTCGATTCTCTGGTGGGAGGAAGGGGTGTATGTCGGGTGCGCCGGGCGGGGCCGCCCGCTCTCGGACGGCGCCGCCCGGTGGCGGTCAGTGGTGGATCAGTTGCAGGACGTGGCCGACCCGCTGCGCGCCGAAGCCCTCGAAGAGGGCGGTGGCGGCGGCGTGGGACTGGTCGATCTCGGCCCGGGCGGTGGCGGTGCCGGACTCGTGCAGGGTGTGCAGGGCGTGCGCGAGCAGGGTGCGGCCGAGGCCGTGCCGCTGGTGGGCGGCACGGACGGCGAGCAGACCGATCCGGGCGGGGCCGCGGTGACCGCGGACCACTCGGACCAGGCCCGCGTACCGGTCCTGGTGCACGGCGACGGCGTACAGCGAGGGGTCGATGAGAGTGTCCCCCGGAGGGGCGGGTCGAACCTCCGCGGGCATGGTGTGCCAGCCGGGCCCGGCCGCGACCTCGGCTCGGATCTCGCGGTCCAGCGCCCGCAGCCGGTCCTCGTCGGCCGTCCCGGCGGGCAGGACGCGCACGCCCGGGGCCGGGTTGGGCGCGTCGACGGCGGTGGACAGGACGTACTCCCACTCCCGCCGCTCGGGAACGAAACCGACCCGGCCCCAGCGGGCGGCCGCGTCGGTGTCACCGCCCTCGACCAGGGTGCGCAGCGGGGTGGCGGGGAGGGCGGCGAGCATCGCGGCGGCGAGCGGTTTGAAGGCCGCGTCGTCCCAGACGTCGATGCTGACGAAGTGTCGGTGGTCGGGGCGGACGGAGACGTCGGCCTGGCCGACGACCACGTCGTCGGCCAGGGCCTGCCACCGGGTCTCGTCGACCCGGGCGACCTGCACGGCGCTGGCGCCGCTACCGATACCGCTACCGGTGCCCTCAGTGCTGCTGGTGCTGTCAGTGTTCATGGCTTTCGCCTTTCGGGAGTGCCTGTGCCTGCGTTGTCACGCGGGCGCTCCCGACGACAGCTGTGTCAGTCGTTGCACCGTGGGGAAGGGGGGAGCACCCGCCTGGATCCTGCTCTCATGGGGGAACTCACCTCCTCGTTTCCGTTCACGGCGATCCGAACAGTAGCAACCTCCGGCCGCCCCTCCAACTCATTTGTTCTCCGACGTCCTCCTGCCCCCCTGCTCCTCTGACGGCGGCTCAGAGTGCCAGCGCGAGGCACCCGGCCGCGGCGGCGAGCAGGGCGAGGTTGAGGCCGATCCGCCGGTCCCCGCCGGTCAGGTGGACCGGTATCGCGCCCAGTTGCAGCAGGACCAGCCCGGCTGCGGCGGCCGGGGCGAGCCGGTCGGCGGTACCGGTCAGCGGGGGCAGCAGCAGGCCCGCGGCGCCGAGCAGTTCGACCGCGCCGAGGGCGCGCAGCGCGGGCCGCGGGACGCGGTCGACCCAGGCCATCATCGGGCGCAGCCGCTCGGGGTCGCGCAGCAGTTTGAGCGCGCCGGCGTAGGCGTAGAAGAGGGCGAGCAGGCCCGCGAGGGCCCAGTAGGCGATGTCCATGGTTCCCGTCCGTGCGTGGGCCCGTCCGGCCGGGCCCGTCGTGGAGCGTCGGCCGCACCGGCCGTGCCCCCATGAGTCCACCGCCGGGGTCGGGCGGCTGTCCAAGACCCGTTCCGCACGGCCGATACCGGATGGGTATCGTCGCAGCGTGGAGCTACGGACCTTGCGCTACTTCGTGGCGGTCGCCGAGGAACTGCACTTCGGCCGGGCCGCCCGCCGCCTGCACATCAGCCAGCCGCCGTTGAGCCGGGCGGTCCGGCGGCTGGAGGACGACCTCGGCGCGCCGCTGCTGGTCCGTTCTCCTGCCGGGGTCGCACCTCACGCCGGCGGGCGCGGTGCTGCTGGCGGAGGCCCGGGAGCTGCTGGCCCGGGCCGACCGGGTCCGGGCCAGGGTCGACGCGGCCGCCGGGCGGGCGGGCCTGACGGTCGGCATCCTGGGCGACGGCACCGATCCGGGCGTAGCCCGGCTGGCGGCCGCGTTCCGCCGCGACCACCCCGGCGTGGACGTGCTGGTCCGGGAGACCGACCTGACCGATCCGACCTGCGGGCTGCGCGCGGGGCTGGTCGACGTCGCGCTGACCCGGGCGCCGTTCGACCCGGACGGTCTGGCGGTGCGGGTGCTGCGGGCCGACCCGGTGGGGGCGGTGCTGCGGGCGGACGACCGGCTGGCCCGCCACGAGCGGCTGCGGCTGGCCCAACTGGCCGACCGGCGCTGGTTCAGTTTCCCGCCGGGCACCGATGCCCGCTGGCAGTCGTACTGGCACGGCGGCGTCCCGCGCGAGGGCCCGGTGGTCCGGGGCGTCCAGGAGTGCCTGCAGGCCGTCCTGTGGAGCGGGACGGTCGGACTGGCCCCGCTCGGCCACGAACTGCCCGCCGAACTGACCGTGGTCCCGCTGGTCGACCTGCCGCCGAGCCGGGTGGTGGTGGCCTGGCCGGCAGGCCGTACCGATTCGCTGCTGCACTCCTTCGTCAAGGCCGCGACTGCCGCGTACCGCCCCTGACGCCTGCCCGAACGCCCGTCCCGCCGCCCCTCAGCAGGCGCAGGAGATGCCCGAGCGCGGGGCGGTCAGGTCGTCGATCGGCCGCTGCTCGCTGCCGGCGGCGGTGTCGTAGGCGAAGCCCTCGCGGGCCCAGTACTCGAAGCCGCCGAGCATCTCCTTGACCCGGTAGCCGAGCCGGGCGAAGGCCAGCGCGGCCCGGGTCGCACCGTTGCAGCCGGGGCCCCAGCAGTAGGTGACCACGGTCAGCGCCGGGTCGATGCTCCCCGGGGCGAGCTCGGCGACCCGCGCAGTGGGCAGGTGGACGGCCCCGGGAATGTGCCCTTGGTCCCAGGCCGCCTTGCTCCGGGTGTCGACCACCACGACCCCAGGCACTCCGGCCGACAGGTCAGCGTGGACGTCGGACACGTCCGCCTCGAAGGCGAGCCGCGCCGCGTAGTGGGCGGCGGCCTCGACCGGGTCCGCGGCGGGGACGTTCAGGACGGCACTGGCGACCGGGGTGGGGGCAGCGGTGGCGGCAGGGGTGACGACGGTGGTGGCGGACATGGGGGTTGCCTCGTTTCTGGTGGTGCGGCGGCACGGAGTCCGGCGGGCCTTCCGGGTCTCCCGGCCGGTGGCGACGACCTCGAGTCTTCCGCTTCGCCCACCCCTTCCACGAGTGGCGTGAGCGCCTACGACCGCCAAGATCCCGCCAGGCCCGCTGCCGCTCCGCCACCGCCCCACCGGGCGCAGGCCCGTTCGAGCTCGGCCAGGTACTGCCGCGCCTCGAAGCGGACCTCCTCGACGACCCGGTCGTCGGGCCCGGGGTACGTCAGGTCGCTCCAGACCACCGTCCGCCCCCGGAGCCGCATCCGGAACCCGACCGTCGCCCCCGTCGCCGTCTCCGCGACCTCGACGGTACGGGCGTGGTCGGTCGGCCAGAGCGGGCCGCCGGGACGGAGCAGCCGTTCCGGCGGGGCACCGAACGCGTTGGCGTCGCTGCGGGTGATCAGGTCGAGGCCGTCCACGAAGAGGTACGTGTGGGTGGCCGCACACTGGGGCGGCCCCGGGCAGACACCGATCAGCAATGTGCTGACCGGTAGCGTGCCGACCGGCCTGCGGGCCCGGCGGTCGTCGCGGCAGCCGTCGTCGCCGCCGCCGGCGTGCGGGGGCTTACGCGGCATCGGGCGCAGGGGCGGTCGTCGGGTGGGAATCCGCGCCCGCCGGGGCCCGGTAGACCAGCAGGTAGCGCCAGAAGAGCAGCCGCCGCATCCTGACACCGGGCAGCAGTTCGGCGGCCTCCAGCCGCGTCCGCGCGTAGGTCATCGTCGGCGGGGTGACTGGCGCCCGCACCGCGTCCGGGCCGATCGGACGAGCGCCTCGGGATTGTTCGGCGAGCGCGACGGCCGCGCGCACGGCCGCGTTGACGGGAACGGCGGCCAGGCTCCACAGCCAGTCCGTGCGCGACTTCTCCGGGTAGCAGCCGAGGACGACCAGCACCCCGCCCGGGGCCAGTGTCTCCCGCAGCACCCGGACGGTCTCGAACGGCATGTGGTGCAGGCTGGCCAGACAGCAGACGAAGTCGTAGTGCCCGGAAGGCAGTTCGGCCCGGGTGATGTCCTCGCACCGGAACCTTGGCATCGGCCCCTCCGTGGCGGACGTCACCGCCCGGGCCGCCTCGATCGCCTCCGCCGAGGGGTCGACGGCGTCCACCTCCACTCCCCGAGCCGCCAGCCGCCGCGCGAAGCGACCCGTCCCGCAACCGACGTCGAGCGCGGTCCGGGCACCTGCGGGGAGGTGTCGCAGCAGCAGGCGGTGGTAGTGATCGTTGTGGTCGAAGGACATGGCGCCGACCCTGTCACAGCCCTGCCCCCTCGACAGCGTTGTTTCGCGGATCCGCAGGCTCCACCCCGCTCGTGCGGCGATCAGGCCGCGAAGCAGGAAGCCGTGCGACCCGACCGCCGCGGTGTCAACACCGGCGGAACCTGACAGGCCGGTCAACGGCCGCCTCCCTTCCAGGAGCGAGACCAGACCCACGGGCTTCACCGTCCGGCCCAGTGTCAGCCGCCGCAGCACGGTGGCGCTCCGCCCGGGGTCGGCCGCGCCGGGCCGTCGCAGGTGGTCGGCCGCGTCACCGTCGGTGTACACCAGCAGGCTCGCCCGGCCTCCCATGGCCCTCCTCTTGCCGACGCGCGCCCACTCCACCACTACGTCTGCCAACTGGCCGTATCGGCCCCAGTCCTGGCCTCCCTTGCGCTCCCGGAGGCCGTTCGCACGGGCGGTCACCACCCGCCGCGCCCCGCGACGAGGGCCCGTCCGCTCCCCGCCGCCCGGTCGGCGCTTGCCCGGCGCGCGGAGGGCGGGTGAGGGTGGGGGCCGGAGCTGACGGAGGGGAGTCGGACGGATGGAGATCGTCGAGCGCGCGGTGACGGTGCCCTGGGAGGGGTGGCGGTGCACGCCTGCGGGCGGGAGCGATGTCGGGGTGGTGGTGCTGTCGGGGTCGAGCGGGCGGGTGGAGCTGGCGCGGGCCCGGGTGCTGGCCGAGGCTGGGTTCGACGTGCTGACGTTCCGCTGGTTCGGTGGGCCGGGGCAGCCGCCCGGGGTGTGTGAAGTCCCGTTGGAGACCTTCACGGCGGCGGTCGACCTGTTGCGGGCGGAGGGCGCACGGCGGATCGGCTTCCTCGGGACGTCGAAGGGTGCGGAGGCCTCCTTGCTGACTGCCGTACACGACCAGCGGGTGGACGCGGTGGTGGCGCTGGCACCCACCTCCTTGGTGTGGTGCAACGTGGGACCGGGCGCGGACGGTGCGAACCGCCCGCTCCGTTCGAGTTGGACGTGGCGTGGGCAGCCGCTGCCGTTCGTTCCGATGGACGAGACGTGGACGCCCGCCGAGCCGGAGAGCGCCCCGGTCGCCATCCGGGGCTGGTACGAGCAGAGCGAGCGGACGTTCGCCGACGCGCTGCCCGCTGCGGAGATCCCGGTGGAGCGGGCCCGCGCCGACCTGTTGCTGGTCGCGGGCGGCGCGGACGCGATGTGGCCCTCACTGCCGTTCGCCGAACGCCTGCGCGTCCGGCGCGAAGCCGTCGGCGCCTCCGTCCGCCTGGTCACCGACCCGGAGGCCGGCCACCGGCTGCTGCTGCCCGGCGAGTCACCGCTGCCTCCGTCTCCGGTCTTCGACCACGGCGGCGGCCCGGAGGTGGACGCCCGCCTGGGCGCGGCGGCCTGGCCGCACGTTCTCGCCGTGCTCGGCGGCGGGCTGCCGCACACGAACTGAGCGACTGAGGCCGCATCAGCCCCCGCCGTCCGGACGGCGAGCCAGCAGAGCCCGCCAGTGGACCGCCCCCGCACGCGGGTGGCCGAGGCCGGACCGCCGCGGGCGCTCCTACGGGACGCCGACCGTTCACCAGTGCCGGTGGGCATGCCCGGGTTCGCATGGACCTCGGGGGCCGACAACAGGGACAACACCCGACGGAACTCGGATGCCAGACGGGTGGTGAGCCACCGCGCCGCGCCGAGCCACTTCTTCTTCACGCTGACAAGGGTTCGCATGCCCTCAAAGTAGTCAGCCGCGCATTCGCTGTCTCTGGAGGCAGGTTCCGTCTTTTCGGTGAGGCTGGCTGCACCGAAAAGACGGAACCTGCCTCCAGAGACAGCAGCTCGGCGATCAACGAATCTTGGATGCGACGGACACCGGGCCGGTAGATGACCCTGGCTGACCGCCGATTTTGACGAGACATCAGGAGATCGGAGGAGTACATGGCTGCGAACATGCTCGCGGTGTGCTGGGGTGCCGCTTCGGCGGCGGCGGGTGCAGCGGCCTCGTCCTGGCGGGCGCTGGATTCCGTGCTACGCCCGTACACGCGGCACCGGCTGCTCGGCCGGCGGCAGTTGGAGTCGCGGCCACGGCCCCGGCCGGGCGCGCGGATCCTGACGGTAGGACCGGGCACGAGGCTGGAGTCCCTGCGGACGGCACCGCGCTCGGGCCCGACCGAACGGCTTGACGTGCTCGACGTGCAGCAGGAGGCGCACGGCCACGCGATGGCCCGGGTCGGCCAGGAGGGCGGTGGCGGCATCCCCCCGGCCGGGGCGGACGCCAGCGCCCTGCCGTTCCCGGACGGTGCGTGCGACACGACGCACCTGGCAGCGGCCCTGAACGAGTCCTCTGATCCGGAACCGTCTTCGGAGGAACCGCGCCGGGTGGGACGGCCCGGCAGGCGGGTGATGGTCGGCGGGCGCTCCGACCTCCACCGGGTCCGCCGCGCCCACAGTGCCGGCCTGCGCGTGACGGAGTCGAGCGGTCCCCCGATCGCCTGTTCCGTCTCTCTGAAGCCGCGCCGCTCCGCACGGTCCCACGACGCCCCGCCCGTGGAGGCTCACATACCGGTCGGGTAGCCGATCTCCGCGATGTCCCGGGCGAGTTCGGGGAGTTCGATGTCTGGGTTCAGCGCCCGCACGACCTCCGGTGTGAGCGGCCGCAGGGCGTACACGTGGCGGACGGCGTCGAGGTCGGTGTCAGCTTCGTAATATTCCTCCGCGAAGCCCTGGTACGCCTCGGGGCTGCCGTCCAACAGCAGCTCGAACAGTCCGGCGGCACCGCCGTCGTCCGGCCCGGGCACGGGGCTCCCCATGCGCCAGGCGGCGTCGGTCGTCTGGCGCCAGAAGCACACCGTGGCTTCCAACACCCCGTCCTCGTCACAGAAGGCGGGCTCCTCGGCCTGCTTTCGAAATACCTCCGGCATCCCGTCGAGCAGCCCGGGCCACAACTCCGCCGCTCCCCGTCCGTACCGGCTCAGGCCGGATTCGTGGTCGAACCCGCGGGCGAAGGCCCCGGCCGCCGTGAAGACGATCGAGTACGCGTTCCCGCTGCCGTCGCGCATCGAGGCCATCACCTCCCCGGGCGCCCAGTGCGAGTCGCACGAGTAGTACCTGTCCCCCCAGTCAGGGCTCAGGACGGCGTCCAGCATCGCGAGCGCACGGCAGCGCTCCAGGACGACCGGGGTCTCGGGCAGGCGGCGGATCAGATCGGCGACGTTCATCCGCTCATTCGATCATCCCGCGCCGACGCCTCCGGCGCCGTCCGCGGTGCCCTGCTCGTAGGCGGCCATGGTGCGGACGAACAGGGCGCGCTCGGCGGGGGTGAGCGGAGTGAAGGCGGCCTGCCAGGAGGCGGAGCCGTTGGCGAGCCAGCGTTCGATCGCGGTACGGGTGTCGGGGTCGGCGGTCAGCGAGACGATGGTGCGTCGCCGGTCGGCCGGGTCGGGGCTGCGATCCAGGACGCCCTGGCGGGCGAGGTCACCGACCATCAGGCTGGCGGTGGTGTGGGCGACTTCGAGGCGTTCGGCGAGCGCGCCGACCGGCATCGGGCCGTCGAAGACCAGGTAGGCCAGGAGCGACAGGTGCCGGGGGGCGAGCTGGAACCCTGCCAGCGCCTCGGGCACAGCGGTCCGCTTGACCCGGGCGGCGACACGGGGCATCAGCAGCAGCATCGCCCGGACGGCGTCGTCCGCGCTGAGGCCTTCCGGGTTCGCGGTGCTTCCGTCGGCCGCCGCGCCGCCTCCACCACCCGGCGCACCCTCACCTCCGCGCGGGTAGCCCTCGACACGGGGGGCGGACGGGCCGGTCATGCGCCCTCCCGGTCGGTACGCGTCGTCGGTACGCGTCCCGTCGGTACGCGTCGAGGTCCGGCCCGCCTGGGCAGCGGGCCGGACCTCACCGTACCGGACCTCCGGTCAGCGCTCCGGGTGCGGGGCGGACACGGCGAGCAGGTGTTCCTCCTCGTAGGCGAAGTGCGCCTCCAGCCCTTCGGTGAGCCGGTCGAGTTCGGCGCGCAGGGTGGCGGGGCCGGTAGCCGGGTCGTCGGGGTCGTCGGGGGCGGCGAGGTGGGCCTCGAAGCGGGCGAGCGCGTCGGCGACGGTGCGGTGGTCGGCACGCAGCCGGGTGATCGCGGGGGTCAGCTGGGGGTAGCGGCGTTCAAAGGCGGTGAAGGCGCCCTCCTCGCGGATGTGGTGCATGTCGAGTCCGTAGCAGAAGCTCAGGCAGCGTTCGCGCAGTTGGGCGGCCAGGTCGGGGCCGGGAGCCGGGTCGGCACCGTCCAGGCGGGCGCGCAGGTCGGCGAGTTGGCGGCGCAGGTCCTCGTGGTGGAGCCGGAGGCCGGCGACGACTGCGGCGGGCAGTCCGGGGTCGCCGGTCAGGTCGAGCGGGTGCAGGGCGATCACCGGGATGTCCCGGTCGGCCCGGTCGGCGTACTCGGCGAAGGCGGGGAAGCGGCGGGCCTGTTCGGCGTACTGGCGGGCGCGTTCGTCCGGGGCGAGTTCGACGGGGCGGACCGACTGGGCGACGATCCCGCCCTCGCCGTCGGGCAGTTCGACGGTGCCGCCGCCTGCGGCGAGGACGTTGTGGTACCAGAGCGGGTGTTCGGTGGCACCCCCGTTGGAGCCGAACACCAGGTAGCGTCCGGCGTCCTCGCGGTAGGCCAGCGGGGTGGTGCGCGGGCAGCCGGTGCGCCGGCCGGCGGCGGTGAGCAGCAGCAGGTCGGGAAACCCCTCGACCCTTCCGCCGTTCGCCCGGAACTCTGCGATGACCTGTCGGTTGAAGTCCTCGGCCATGGTGCTGTGCCCTCCCCATTCCCCGTGACGCGCCCCGACGCAGCACGGCGCAGCACTGCGTGGCGCGTCGCGACACTGCATCGCACTGCACGGTCCGATGCGTGCGGCATCCTGCGGTGCGGCGCGCCGTCGTCGTCGATTTACATTTGCAAGCAAATACAATCTAGGCACGTCCCGCCTCGGCGGTCAACAGCACCCCACCCCGGCGCGCCGCCGTCACCCCTCCGCCACCTCCACGATCACCAGCGTGCCGCGGCTCCCGGGGCGGACGGCGTGCGCGGCGCCCGCCGCGACCACGTACAGCTCCCCCGCGCGGACCGTCAGCGGCACTCCGTCCACCTCCAACTCCAAGCGGCCGTCCAGCACGAGCAGGGCCTCGTCCGCGTCGTGGCGCTCCACCGCCAGCGGCAGTTCGTCCATGCGCAGCAGCTTCACGCAGGCCGCTCCCACCCGGCCCAGCATGCGCGACTTCCACGCCAGCGGCAGTTCGGCGGCGACCCCCACCAGGTCGAACGGACTCACGGCACACTCCTCCCCGCGAGGCGCCAGGGCCCCGCGCACCAGGTTTCGACGGATGTCCGGAAGCTATCCGGCCGGGCACCCGAAGTGGTCGACCGTTTGGCAAAAACCCGCGCCGAGCGAATCCGAACCACCGCTCCACCCGCCCCGGCCCACCATCGCTTCGCTCCGATCCGCTCCGCACACGGCCTTCGAGTCCTGTACGCACGGGGGTTGACGTGACCACGCGGGCACCCCTAACTTCACGTCTTGAAAAAGGTCCAGACCAAAGCCGGCAGGGCTGCTGGCCACCACCACTGTTCCCCCGTCAGGGGACGCTCCGCCCTGCCCGGACCGCTCCGGACGCTCCCTCAGGCATCGCTTCGCGTTCACTTCATGAACGAGTGAACGTTCTCCCCCACGAGGAGCCGCCTTGATCCGCACCCGTTCCCGCGCCGGTCTCCGCCCCCGGGCCGGCGCCCGCGCCCTCCTGCGCGCGACCGCCGCCGCCGTCACCCTGCCCGCCACGGTGGCCGGCCTGCTGGTGGCCGGTGCAGGCCAGGCCTCGGCCGCCGCCAACGCCGGGCCGGGCTTCCCGGCGCACTACGCGGCGCCGTACCTGGAGACCTGGAACTCGCCGAACACCCTGGCGGACGCCCGCAACAGCGGCGGGCTGAAGTACGTCACCCTCGCCTTCGTGATCAGTGACGGCAGCTGCAACGCCACGTTCAACGGCAACACCGCCATCACGGACGCCGGTTGGACCAACGCGATCAACGCCCACCGGGCGGCCGGCGGCGACGTGATCGCCAGCTTCGGCGGCGCCGCCGGCACCGAGCTGGGGCAGGCGTGCGGCAGCGTCTCCGCGCTCCAGACGCAGTACAAGCGGGTGGTGGACGCGCTCAACCTGACCAGGATCGACCTGGACATCGAGGGCGGCGCGCTGAACGACACTGCTGCCAACGACCGCCGCAACCAGGCGCTCGCCGCGCTCCAGCAGGCCCAGGCGGCGGCGGGCAAGCGGCTGGACGTCAACTACACGCTGCCGGTCAGCCCTTCGGGTCTCGAATCCAACTCGATCAGCCTGCTGAACAACGCGAAGAGCCGCGGTCTGACCGTCAACGCCGTCAACATCATGACGATGGACTACGGTCCGGCGATGGACATGGGCCAGGCCGCGATCAGTGCCGCCAACGGCCTGCACACCCAGCTCGGCCAGATCTGGACGTCCAAGACCTCCGAACAGCTGTGGGCGATGGAGGGCAACACCCCGATGATCGGGGTCAACGACACCCAGGCCGAGGTGTTCACCACCGCGAACGCGCAGACCCTGGAGTCCTTCGCCGCGTCCAAGGGCATCCAGCTGCTCGCCTTCTGGGCGGTCGGCCGCGACAAGGCCTGCGCGTCCAGCGGCACGCTCTCCGACAGTTGCAGCGGCACCCCGCAGTCGGCGTACCAGTTCTCGAGGACCTTCAACGCGATCACCGGCGGCTCCACCACCCCGCCGCCGAGCGGCGGCCGCACCGGGCAGATCACCGGCTACGGCGGCAAGTGCGTGGACGTGGCGGCCGCGAGCTCGGCCAACGGCACCGCGGTCCAGCTGTACGACTGCAACGGCACCGCCGCCCAGCAGTGGACGGTCGGCACCGACGGCACGATCCGCGCGCTCGGCAAGTGCCTGGACCTGACCTCGGGCGGCACCGCCAACGGCACCCAGGCACAGCTGTACGACTGCAACGGCACCGGTGCCCAGCAGTGGCAGGCGCAGTCGAACCGGACCCTGGTCAACCCGGCCTCCGGCCGCTGCCTGGACGCCACCGGCCCGTCCTCCGCGAACGGCACCCGGCTGCAGATCTGGGACTGCTTCGCCGGCGCCAACCAGCAGTGGAACCTCCCCGCCTGAGCACCCGCCGTCCCCGGACCCCGTGTCCGGAGAAAGGAGCAACCCCCGTGCGCAGCAGAAACAGCACCACCCTCAGCACCCGCGCCAACAGCAGTAGCAGCAACAGCAGCGGTAGCAGCAGGCTCCTCCCGCTGACCGCGGCCGTCGGCCTGCTGGCCTCCTCGGCGGTGCTGCTCTCCCCCGCCCCCGCCGCACTGGCCGCCGTCCCGAGCGGGGCGACCACGCTGGTGGCGCAGAACTCCGGCAAGTGCGTGGACGCCGCCGCGGCCGCCACCGCCGACGGCACCGCCGTCCAGCAGTACGCCTGCAACGGCACCACCGCCCAGCAGTGGCAGGTCCAGGACCTCGGCAACGGGTACGTCCGGATCAACAACCAGAACGACACGTCGAAGGCGTTGGACGTCACCGGCGTCTCCACCGCCGACGGCGCCAAGGTCCAGCTGTGGACGTACGGCGGCGGCCTGAACCAGCAGTGGCAGGCGGTCGCCGAGGCGAGCGGCGCCTACCACTTCGTCAACCGCAACAGCGGCCGGTGCCTGGACGTGCCGAGCGCCTCCACCGCCGACGCGGTGCAACTGCAGCAGTACGCCTGCAACGGCACCGCCGCGCAGTCCTTCACCTTCGGCAGCACCGTCACCAACCCGCCCGGCACGCCCGACTTCGGGCCGAACGTGACCGTCTTCGACCCGTCGACGCCCGCCGCGACGATCCAGGCCAAGCTGAACGCGGTCTTCGCCCAGCAGGAGAGCAACCAGTTCGGCACCCAGCGCCAGGCACTGCTGTTCAAGCCGGGCAGCTACGGCGTGGACGCCAACGTCGGCTTCTACACCCAGGTCGCGGGCCTCGGCCTGTCCCCCGACGACGTGACGATCAACGGCGCGGTGCACGCCGAGGCCGACTGGTTCCAGGGCAACGCGACGCAGAACTTCTGGCGCTCGGCCGAGAACCTGTCGGTCAACCCGACCGGCGGCACCGACCGCTGGGCGGTCTCCCAGGCCGCGCCGTACCGCCGGATGCACGTGCGCGGCAACCTGCAGCTGGACGACGGCGGCTGGTCCTCGGGCGGCTTCGTCGCCGACTCGAAGATCGACGGCCAGGTCCGCTCCGGCTCCCAGCAGCAGTGGCTGTCGCGCAACGCGCAGTGGGGGAGCTGGACGGGCTCCAACTGGAACATGGTGTTCGTCGGCGACGTCAACGCGCCCGCCAACTCCTTCCCCAACCCGCCGTACACCACCGTCAACCAGACCCCGGTGGTGCGCGAGAAGCCCTTCCTGTACGTCGACGCCGCGGGCGCCTACAAGGTGTTCGTCCCGGCACTGCGCTCCAACAGTTCCGGCACCAGCTGGGCGGGTGGCGCGCAGCCGGGCAGTTCGCTGCCGATCGACCAGTTCTTCATCGTGAAGCCGGGCGCCACCGCGTCCGACGTCAACGCCGCGCTGGCGCAAGGCAAGAACCTGCTGTTCACCCCTGGCGTCTACCACCTGAACCAGCCGCTGAACGTCAACCGCGCCGACACCGTGGTGCTCGGCCTCGGCCTGGCCACCCTCGTTCCGGACAACGGCGTCACCGCCGTGAACGTCGCGGACGTGGACGGCGTCAAGCTGGCCGGTCTCCTGATCGACGCCGGGACGGTCAACTCGCCGGTGCTGATGCAGGTCGGTGCGGCGGGCTCGTCCGCCGACCACTCGGCGAACCCGACCTCGCTGCACGACGTGTTCTTCCGGATCGGCGGCGCGGGCGTCGGCAAGGCGAGCCAGTCGCTGGTGGTCAACTCGAACAACGTGATCGGCGACCACATGTGGCTGTGGCGGGCGGACCACGGCAGCGGTGTCGGCTGGACCAGCAACACCGCCGCCAACGGACTGGTCGTCAACGGCGGCAACGTCACCATGTACGGCCTGTTCGTCGAGCACTACCAGCAGACCCAGGTGATCTGGAACGGCAACAACGGCCGCACGTACTTCTTCCAGAACGAGCTGCCGTACGACCCGCCGAACCAGGCCGCCTGGATGAACGGCTCGACCCGTGGCTACCCGGCCTACCAGGTCGCGTCCGGCGTCACCGCGCACGAGGCCTGGGGCCTGGGCTCCTACGCCTACTTCAACGTCAACCCGGCCGTGGTGGAGGACCACTCCTTCGAGGCCCCGAACCGCACGGGCGTGCGCTTCCACGACATGGTGACCGTCTCGCTCGGCGGCACCGGCACCATCGCCCACGTCATCAACTCGACCGGCGGCCCGTCCAACTCGGCCACCAACGTGGCCAACCTGGTCGCCTACCCGTAGGCCCGGTCCCCACCGGAGAAGACCGGGGCCGCCCCTCCGTGCGGGAGGGGCGGCCCCGGCACGTTCCCCGCGCACCGGACGGCAGCGGGTGGCCTTCGGACGGCGTTCAGCCCCGCTCGGCCGTGCTGCGCAGGACGCAGAACTCGTTGCCCTCCGGGTCGGCCAGCACCGCCCAGCCGGTGCCGTCGGGGTTGCGGCGGTCGGCGACCAGGGTGGCGCCGAGGGCGAGCAGGCGGTCGACCTCGGGGTCGCGGGCGGCGTCGGGGCGCAGGCAGAGGTGGACCCGGTTCTTGACCGTCTTCGGTTCGGGCACCTGATTGAAGTACAGCACCAAGCCGCCGTCGGCGAGTTCGACCTGGGTCTCCCGGTCGCCCGGCGCGCTGTCCGGGTCGACCGGGCGGCCGGTGACGGCGCTCCAGAAGCGGGCCAGTGCGAAGGCGTCCGCACAGTCGATCGCGACGTTCTGCACTACTGAGACCATGCCCGGGAGTCTCCCCCACCGACGCGCCGGAAGGCGAACGCGGCACACCGGACCGGCACCGGGCGGACCGGCATGGTGGCAGCGCCCCGGGGTATCCGGTGCGGGCAGGGCACCGGGACCGGAGGATCGGACGCACGATGGGGAGGGCCACGACGGTGGGCAGCGGACGGACGGCGGGCGTCGAGCAGGGGAAGCCGGTGCCGGTCGGCACCGGCCGGGCGGACGGGAGCGCCCACTGGTGGCACTTGAAGCACTGGCGGTCCCGGGGAACCGGTCCCGCACCCGTGTCCGCGCCCGAACCCGACGCCGCGCGGACGGAGCGGGCGGAGCGGACGGAGCGGGCCAAGCCGCCGTTCCTGCACCGGCGGGGGCCGCTGTCCGTCGCCGTCCGGTGGCTGGTCCTGCTGGCCGGCTTGGTACTGACCGTGGTGTTCGCGGTCGGGCTGGCCCGGGTGACGCTGGTGCCGGTGCCCGGCGCGCGGAACCTGGTGCACCCCAACTTCCACCTCGGGGCCTCGCTCCGGGCCTACCTGGACCAGCCCGCCGTCCGGGCCGCGGTCCAGCAGGTCGGCGGGAACGTCCTGCTGGGCGTGCCGTTCGGCGTGCTGCTGCCGGTGCTGTTCCCCCGACTGCGCAGTGTGCTGGCCGCGACGGCGCTGACCGCGTTGGTGATGGTCACGGTCGAGGCGGCGCAGGGCCTCCTGGTGGAGGGCCGGGCCTTCGACGTGGACGACGTGGTGCTCAACACCCTCGGCGCCCTGCTCGCCCACCTCCTGGTGGGCCGCCGGATCGGCCGCGCCCTGTACGCGCGGCCCTGATCCCCGCGGATCCCCGCGCGTCGGGTGCATCAGCGGCGGGCGGCCCAGACCTGGCGTTCGGTGCGCACCGCGAGGTCCGGGCGCAGGGCGATGCTGTCGGGGCCGTCGGCGTCGGTCAGGCGGTCCAGGGCGGCGAGGTCGGCGGGGTCGAGGTGGTCGGCGGCGGCGGTGCGGATCCGGCGCAGGCCGGCCAGGGCGTAGCGGCCGACCGAGGGGTGCTCGGTGGTGGCGACGTCGACGGTGACGGTGCGTTCGCCGGTGACGGTGAAGCCGGCGGCGGTCAGCAGCGGCCCCCAGTCGGCGCCGCGGTGCGGGACGTGCTCGGCGTGCAGGAGGTCGGTGACGGCGTGGCAGCGCTCCTCCAGGCCGGGGCGCTCGGCGGGGGCGTCGGCGGGCAGGAAGCGCGGGAAGCCCGCCAGCTCGACCAGGGCGAACAGGCCGTGCGGCGCGAGCAGGTCGCGGACCCGGCGCAGGGCCTGCCCGGGGTCGGCCATGTGGTGCATCGAGGCGGACGCCCAGACCAGGTCGGGGGTGCCGAGCTCCGGCCAGCGGTCGGCGTCCAGGTCGGCCTGCACGGTGGTGACCCGGTCGGCGAGGCCCAGCGCGTGGGCCTTCTCGCGCAGGCGCTGCAGGTGGCCGGGCGAGGTGTCGACGGCGGTGACCCGGGCCCCGGGGAAGCGGCGCAGCAGCGCGAAGGTGCCGGCGCCGGTGCCGGCCCCGAGGTCGACGACGTGCCGGGGTTCGGCGTCCAGCGGTAGCCAGTCGGTGATCGCGGCGAGGTGGTCGGCGAGCACCTCGGCGTCCAGGTCGAGGACCTCGGCCAGTTCGGCGTCCTCCTCGGCCGCGTGCGCGTGGGGGTGGACGTCGGTGTGCGGGTGGGTGTGGGAGTGCGGGTGGCTCATGGATCCACCGTACGGGCGGTATGCGCGTGGAGCACGTGCCCTCCCGGAAAGCGCAAGAGAGCGCCGTATCCGTATGCGGCAGGCGCAAGCCACCGTCAGTCGGGCCCGGTGGTCGGGCGGGCCGTCAGCAGTTGCGCGGGCCGGGGTCGGGGCGGTGGCCTCGGCGGGCGTCGCGGTCGAAGATGCCGAGGACCTCGCACGGGCCGCCCTCGGCGCCGATGGCGTGCGGCATCATCGTGGGGAACTCGGCGGCCTGGTGGGTGGCGAGGCGGATCCGGCGGTGGCCGAGCATCAGGATCGCGGTGCCGGAGAGCACGACCAGCCACTCCCGGCCGGGGTGGGCGCGCATCCGGGCCGGGTTGTCGGGCGGCGGTTCGGTGATCCGCTGGCGCACCACGCTGATGCCGGGGTCGCCCTTGACCGGCCAGCGCATGGTGCCGTGCGGGCCGTCGACGGTCGGGTTGACCACCACGTCCTCGGCGGCGGTCTCCACGAGCTGGTCGAGCGTGGTGTCCAGGGCCTTGGCCAGGGTGACGAGTTGGTCGAGGGCGAGGCGGCGCTGCCCGTTCTCGATCCGGCTCAGCGAGGACTGGCTGAGGTTGGCGCGGGCCGCCAGCTCCTCCAGCGACCAGCCCTGGGCGACCCGCAGTGCGCGGATCCGCTTGCGGACCAGTCCGTCCAGGTCACCGGGGTCTTCCGTCATACCCGGCATCGTAAGGGGCGTCGGAGCAGGTCGGGGCCGGCGTGGGCGAGGACGCGGTCGGCGCGGTCGGCGTCGACCAGGCAGGACAGAACCTGCTGGTGCAGGCCGCCGAGCCGGTCCCGGACGGTCACCTCCACGTGGGCATCCTGGATCGCCGCGAGGGCGGGCCCGGTGAACCGGGCGAGCACGCTGCGGCTGTCGCCGACGAGGGCGGCGTCGGCGCCGAGGGAGGTGAGGCGGTAGTCGTGGCGGAGGTCAGCCCGCGCTGCGCCCCGGCCGCGATGATGCCGGTGCTGGTGACGCCACCGGGGGTGGTGGGCTCACGAAGGAGTCGAGGCAGTACCCGGACGAGACCACCACGCCGCGCCGGGCAGCCGCCGGGACCGCGGTCAGGGCCGCTCGGCCAGCTCGGTCAGGTTCCGTCGGACCATGGTGTCGCACTCCGCGTCCCGCCGAGCGGTCCGTCGGGGAAGGGCTCCGACGATGGCGAGCACGGACGAGGAGGGGCGCGGCGGGAGGGGGCCGGGGTCAGTGGTCGTAGACCGTGACCGGCACGCCCTGCGCGCTGAGTCGTTCGGCTATCAGCGGTTCGACCCGTTCCCACCTGCCGCCGGCCAGGCCGCAGCCGATCCGCGGCATGTGCACGGAGGCGCCGAGCCGCAGCGCCTCGGGGGCGAGCTTGGCGAGCGCGGCGTCGATCGCCTCGTAGCGGACGGGGACGCCGGTGGAGCGGCCGGTGCGGATGCCGCGCTGGCCGACCAGGTTGGCCACCCACAACTGCGGCCCGACCTGGACGAGTTGCAGCGCGCCGAGGCCGAAGTCGTTGCCGGCCCGCTCCCGGTGCCAGCGGCGGAACGCGGCCTCCGGCTCGGGCCAGCGGCGGGAGAGCGCGAGCACGAAGCCCTTGCCCCAGCCGCCGAGGTCGTTGCACACGTGCGCGATGATCCGCGCGCCCTTGCCCTGCGGCGCCGTGGCGTCGCCCCGCAGGTAGGTGATCGTCTCCGCCATGCGGGCATCCTCGCAGCCACCGCCGACAGCACGCGGAGCACGTGCCCCTGCACCGGTGGCGGCCGGACGGCTGCGGACGCCGGCGTACGGGCAGCGGCGCGCGGGCGGGCGACGCTCAGCGGGCCGCCGGCTCCTCCGCCCGGGTGCCCGTGGGCTCCGCCACCCGTGCACCCGTCAGCGGGACCGGGGTGAACATCGGCGGCTCCTGGTCCGGTTCGAGCGCGGTCGGGCCGTAGATCCAGTCGGTGAACGCGTAGTCGTCGACGGCCCGTTCGCGCAGGACGGCGTTGCGCCGGAGGCGGGCCTCGCCCTCCAGGTGCCACAGCTCGCCCCAGCTCCGGGCGGTGGTCTGGACGCGTCGGCAGTGCTCGACCCGGACGGCCTGGTACGCGGCGAGCACGGCGTCCCAGCACGGTGCTCCGCCGGGTGCCCCGTCCGCCGCCCCGCCCGGTGCCCCCTCCGTCGCCCCGTCCGGCGCGGCGAGCCGGGCGTGGTGTTCGGCGAGCACCCAGCCGTCCTCGATCGCCATGACCGCGCCCTGCGCCATGTACTGCAGCGGCGGGTGGGCGGCGTCGCCGAGCAGCGCGATCCGGCCGTGCACCCAGGTCTCGACCGGGTCGCGGTCCATCATCTGCCACCAGCGGTCGCGCCACATCAGCGGGATGCCGGCCCGGACGGTGTCGCAGGTCGCCTCGAAGGCGGTGTCCAGTTCGTCGGGGGTGCCCCAGTCCGGGTCGCCCGCCTTGGCCTTCGGCGACTCGAAGACCGCGACCTGGTTGAACATCTCGCCGCCGCGCAGCGCGTACTGGACGAAGTGGCAGCGCGGGCCGACGTACACGGTGACGTCGCGCTCGGCGATCCCGTTGGCGCGGGCCCGCTCGATCGGGACGGCGGCGCGGTAGGCGACGTAGTCGGAGCTGACCACTTCGTCGCCGACCAGCTTGGCCCGGGCCACCGAGTGCAGCCCGTCGGCGGCGATCACCAGCGGGGCCTCCTCGGCGGTGCCGTCGGCCAGCAGCACCCGGGCGCCGGTGTCGGTGTGCTGGTAGTCGACCACGGTGCGGTCGGTCAGCAGTTCGACGTCGGCCCGTCGGCAGGCCCGCAGGAAGATGCCGTGCAGGTCGCTGCGGTGGATCACCAGGTACGGGTGGCCGTAGCGCCGTTCGAGGTCGCTCAGGTCGAGCCGGGTCAGTTCGCGGGCGTCCAGCGCGTCGCGCATCACCATGTGCTCGGGAGCGACGCCGAGTCGGCGTGCCTCGTCCAGCAGGCCGTAGTCGGCCAGGATCCGGGTGCAGTTGGGGGCGATCTGCAGTCCGGCGCCGACCTCCCCGAACTCCTGCGCCCGTTCCAGCACGCGCACCCGCAGCCCGCGCCGGGCCAGCGCGAACGCGGCCGCGAGGCCGCCGATGCCGCCGCCGACGACGAGCACGTCGGGGGTGAGGGGAGGGTTCATGGGGTGCTCCTTCACGTCGTGGGGGTGTGCGGGAGGGTCACAGCCAGGGGCCGAGGTCCGGGGCGCCGTCGATCTGCTGACGGCCAGTCAAGTAGCCGGTGATCAGGGGTAGTTCGGCGGTCACGATGGCCGGCTCGCCGTCGCCGGGCAGCGTCCACTCCGCTCCCCCGTCCGGGGTCCGCAGGACGAGCGCCGGGCCGGGTGCGGCCGCGCGCTTGGCGAGGACGTCCTCGGTGAGGGCGGCCAGGAACCCGGCCGGGAGGTCGGCGAAGCCGGTGCCGGCGGCCAGGTCGACCGCGTGCACGCAGGCCTCGCGGGCACGGAGCCACGGGAGTTGGGCGGCGGTGACGGTGCGGCCCTGGGCGGTGACGACCGGGGCCCGCCACTGCTCGGGGGTGAGCGCATCCAGGGCGGCGGCCAGCCGTCGCGCGGACTCCCGCACCCGGGCGGTGAGTTCGGCGGCCGGGAGGGTCCGGCCGCGTTCGATGCCGGCCAGCCGCTCCTCCGGGGAGGCGTACATCGGGGTGGGTTCGCCGGTCGCGGCCCAGTGCACCAGGTTGCCGAGCGCGTCCGCGTTGGCGGCGAGGTGGGCGGCCAGGTGGGCGCGGGTCCAGCCGGGCAGCGAAGTGGGGGCCGCGTACTCGGCGGGGCCGAAGGAGTCGGCGGCGGCCAGGAAGAGCCCGGTGCCGAACGCCGCCCAACCGCGCGCGTCCTCCGGCGTGCGGGGGCCCGCCTGGGCCCCCCTCCCGGCGCTCACGCGGCGCCGCCGTCCCGGACGACCCGGTTCTCCAGCCGGCCGAGGCCCTGGATCTCGGTGACCACGGTCTCGCCGCCGCTCAGGTAGCGGGCGGGCTTGCGGGCGTGGCCGACGCCGCCGGGGGTGCCGGTGGCGATCAGGTCGCCGGGGTTGAGCCGGACCACGGTGGAGACGTACTCGACCAGGGCGACCGGGTCGAACAGCAGGTCGCCGGTGGTGTCGGACTGCACGGTCTCGCCGTCGACGGTGAGCGTGACGTCGAGCACCGGGCGGACGCCGCCGGGCAGTTCGTCGGGGGTGACCAGGAACGGGCCGACCGGGGTGGTGGAGTCCCAGGTCTTGCCCTGGAGCCACTCGCGGGTCCTGAACTGCCAGTCGCGGCAGGTGACGTCGTTGAGCACGGTGAACCCGGCGATCGCGGCCTCGGCCTGCTCGCCGCGGGCGCGGCGCACCGACCTGCCGATGACGACGGCGAGTTCGACCTCCCAGTCGAACTCGGCGGTCTCCTCCGGGCGGAGGATGTCGTCGCCCGCGCCGATCAGCGAGTCGGCGAACTTGGCGAACAGGGTGGGGTGTTCGGGCAGGTCGCGGCCCATCTCCTGAATGTGGTTGCGGTAGTTGAGGCCGACGCACACCACCTTGGAGGGGCGGGGCACCACGGGCGCGAAGTCGGCTCCGGCCAGCGGGTGGGTGGGGCCGGTCGCGGCGGCGGCGATCCCGGCCCAGTCGTCCTGGGCGAGCAGCGCGCCGAGGTCGGGGTGGCCGAGCTCGGTCAGGGTGTCGCCGTCGAGCCGGACGGCGCGGGTGGTGCCGCCGGTGCGGAGGGTGGCGAGCTTCATCGGGTGGTTCCTTCCGGATGGGTGCGCTGCAGCCGCAGGGCTTCGAAGATCGGGGCGTCGCCGAACTGGAACAGGTCGAGCGCGCCGGAGTCGGAGTCGGTGGCGCCGGCCTCGGAACGGGCCGAGAACGGCTGCCAGGAGGGGACGGTGAACAGGTCGCCGCGGCCGACCGTCCAGGTCCGCTCGCCCACCGTGACGGTGCCGGAGCCGTCGAAGACCTGGTAGACGGACGAACCGGTCTCCCGGACGGGGGCGGTCTCGGCGCCGCGGGCGATCCGGTGCACCTCGGCCCGGATGGTGGGGAGCACGTCCCGCGCGGTGGCCGGGTCGGTGAACCGGACGGCGGCGTGGCCGGGCTCCACCGTGCCGCCGAACCCCTCGGCCTCCAGGGCGAGTTGGTCGTCCAGCGCGCGGTCGGTGTGCTCCCAGCGGTAGGCCAGCAGCGGGCTGCCGGGGCCGGGGCGGCCGGCCGCCAGCGGGCGCAGGCCGGGGTGGCCCCAGAGGCGTTCGGAGCGGGAGCGGTCGGGCGTGGTGCGCTCGGCGGCGGAGATCTCGTCCCGGCCGAACTCGAAGAACTGGGTCTCGCCGGCGTACTGGAACGGGATGTCCAGGCCGTCGATCCAGGCCATCGGCGCGTCGGTGGCGTTGTGGTGGGCGTGCCAGTTCCAGCCGGCCTGCGGGAGGAAGTCGCCGCGCCGCATCGCGACCGGGTCGCGGCCGACCACCGTCCACACCCCCTCGCCCTCGACGACGAAGCGGAAGGCGTGCTGGCTGTGGCGGTGCTCGGGGGCGTCCTCGCCGGGCATCAGGTACTGGATCGCGGCCCAGAGCGTCGGGGTGGCGAACGGGCGGCCGCCCAGCGAGGGGTTGGCCAGCGCGATCGCCCGGCGCTCGCCGCCGCGCCCGACCGGGACCAGCTCCCCGGCACGGGCGGCGAGTTCGCGCAGCTTCTGCCAGCGCCACAGGTGCGGGGCGGCCTGCGAACGGGGGTGGGCGGGCATCAGGTCGCCGATCTCGGTCCACAGCGGGACGAGCAGCTCCTGTTCGAAGCCCCGGTAGAGCGCGTGGAGCGCCGGGGTGACCTCGGGCTGCCCGTCCGCGGCGACGGCCTGGAGCCGGACCGGGGAGCCCGTTGCGGTGTCTGGGGCGGTGGTGGACTCGATCACGGGCTCAGCGTGCCGCGTCCCGCCCAGGAGAACAGGTAGATTCTTCAGAGCAGAACGATGGCCGCCCAGCCACCGCCCGGCCGCGGACCGGCCGCAGGAGGAGCGCACCGTGGACAAGCCGCTGAAGACCCCGCCGCCCTACCCGATCGCCAGCGTGGACCACGCGCTGCGGGCCGCGACCATGCTGCAGATGGAGGGCGGGGCGACGGTCTCCCAGGTGGCCGAACGCCTCGGCGTGGCCCGCTCCACGGCGCACCGGATCCTCGGGATGCTGGTGTACCGGGACTTCGCGGTGCAGGGCGAGGACCGGGTCTACCGGGCCGGGCCGGTGCTGGAGCTGGCCGCGCACTCGCGCTCGCTGGTCTCCCGGCTGCGCCCGGCCGCGCTGCCGCACCTGCGCCGGGTGGTGGACGTGCTGGACGAGACGGTGAACCTGACCGTCCGGGCCGGTGACACGGCACGGTTCATCGCCAGCGTGGAGTCGACCCGGGCGCTGCGGGTGGGCTCGCGCGAGGGCATGGTCTTCCCCGCGCACCGCACCACCGCCGGACTGCTGCTGCTCGCCGAGCTCTCCCCCGAGCAGCTGGAGGAGGTCTACGCCCCCGAGCGCTACCGGGACCGCCCCGGCGAGCGGCCCGACCTGCCGCAGCTGCGCGCCGAGCTGGGGAGGCTGCGGCGCGGCGGCTTCGCCGTGAACCGGGAGCGCTCCGAACGCGGCCTGACCGCCGTCGGCGTGCCGGTCCGGGACGGCGCGGGCACGGCGGTGGCCGGCCTGTCGGTGTCGATGCCGAGCGTGCGCTACGACCCGCACCGGCTGCAGTCGCTGGTGGCGGTGCTGGAGACGGCGGCGCGCGCGCTGGAGGCGGACCTCGCCGAACGGCCCTGAGCCGCGCCCCTCCCCGCGCACGACGAGAGCCGGGGCGCCCCGTCCCGGGGCGCCCCGGCTCGAAGTCGGCGGCGAGGAGGGCGAACGGGCTGATTTCATCAGGAAAGGAGAAGGAAGCCCGTCCATGGCCTCGCCTGCCGCACACGCTAGCAGCGCCGCCGGACCCCGGTCACCCGATTTCCCGGACCGCACCCGGCGGCCCGAAGTGGACGGCGAGGAGGGCGAGCGGGCCGCGTTTTGCAGACGGTGGAGAAGGAGGCCCGCTCATGGCCTCGCCTGTGCCGCAGGCTAGCACCCGCCGCCGCCCGACGGACACCCGCCGCCGCCCGGCGAACACCGACCGCCCACCACGCACCACTCACCACGCACCGCCCGCCACCGGCCGCTCAGGCCGGGATCAGCTCGCGCAGGTTCTCCGGCGTGATCACCCGCGAGCCCTCCGGCAGGCCCTCGGGGCGGTCCAGGCCGAGGTAGGTGACCGGGCCGTCCGGCGCGGGGCCGTTCCAGGGGAGCAGTTCGGCGCCGTTGGCGACCATCAGGCCGACCAGGTGGCGGACCGTCAGGTACTCCCGCCCGGTGCCGGCCCGCAGCAGGTCGGCTACGGTGACCCGGTTGCCCTCGACCCGGTTGCCGACCGGCTCGCCGCGCAGGTACACGTGCAGCCAGCGGGCGTACCACGCACCGTCCGCCCGCCGTTCGAACACCAGCGGCAGGGCGACCCGTCCGGCGCCCCGCAGGTCGGACTTCATCCGGACGGTGCGCGGCTCGAACGGGCGGCCCTGCTGCTCGTCCTCGCGCAGCATCCAGCCGAAGAACGACTCCTCGACGTCCTGAAAGCCCTCGCCCGCGTACACGTTGACCTGCGGCACGATGAACGCACCGGGCACCTTCGCCAGGTGCAGGTTGATGAACTCCGAGGCGCCGTCGGGCGCTTCGACGACGTCGCCGGAGTGCTCGCCGGCGACGGAGCTGAGTTCGGTGTACGACAGCCAGGTCGGGTTGTCGTACGACTCGTCCAGCATCAGCGCGGACAGGTCGAAGTCGGTGCGCAGTTCGCGCTGCTTCCAGTGGACGAAGAAGCGCAGCAGCTCGCCCCGGACGGGCTGCAGCGAGCCGCGGGGCAGCACGCCGAAGCCGGCGGCGCTCGCGTTGCCGCTGAGCGGGAGGGCGACGTCCAGGAGGTCGGGGTCGACCAGCAGGCGCGGCGGGTCGGCGGGCAGGCGGCGGGCGGTCTCGGCGTCCAGCGCGGCGGTGAGGCGTTCGCGGGCGGCGGCGGGCAGCGGCGGGCGCAGGTCGTCGGTGACGTGGCTGCGGGCGTCCCGGTTGACGAAGACCCGCCGGTCGGTGCCGCCCCCGGCCCGGTTGTGCAGGTGCTCGCGCAGCGAGAGCAGCAGGCGGCCGGACGCGGCGGGCAGCGCGCGTTCGGCGGCGGCGGTGACGGCGTCCCGCTCGGGGTCGGTGCGGGCCTCGCGCAGCAGTCGGTCCAGGGCGCGCAGCAGCTTGCCGGGCGCGGCGGCGGCCAGCAGTTCGGCGGCGGCGCCGGCCTCCCCGGCGGCGAGCAGTTCCTCGACCCGGCCGTCCACGCCCTGGGCGCGCTGCTCGCCGCGGGCGACGGCGAACACCCGGGCGGCGTGCGGCCACTTCGGGTACTCGTGCGGGTGCAGGCGCTCGCCGAGCCGCTTGAACCGCTCGCGGTGGCGCAGCACGTCGGCGAGCTTGCCGGGCGCGGCGGCCACCAGTCCGTCGAGGGCGGCGAGCAGGGCGCGGCGGACCGGGCGCGGCAGCGGGCCGAACCTGGTCGGGGCGGCGAGCGTGACGTCGCCGCCGGCCAGCGCGCAGGCGGTGCGCAGCACGTCGGTGACGGTGTCCGCGAACAGCGGGCCCGAACCGGCCTCCAGCCGGGCGGCGTCGAGCACGGCCCGGTTCTCCCGGACGGGTACCTCGGCGGGCTGCGGGCCGTCCGCGCAGTGCCGGGCGAGGGCGGCCAGGTCGCGCAGCGCCTCCGCGCCGAGCGGGGTGGTGCTGCCGGCCAGCGCCAGGTAGAGCGCCTCCGCCTCCCGTTCGGGGGTGTCGCCGAGGTGCAGCACCGTGATCCGGTCGCCCGCTCCGGCGATCAACTCCTCGTGTGCGGCGAGCAGTTCCTCGTACCCGTGCCGGTACCTGCCGTAGCCGGGCAGGGTCAGCAGGTCGAGCCCGTCGAGCCGGGCCTCCCCGGACTCCGCCGCCTCGTCGGCCCCGGTCAGCTCGGCCAGCAGCCCGCGCCAGAAGTCCTCGGTGTCGGGCACGCCGTGCGGGAAGTCCACGAAGTACGTGTTGTGCCGCACGTGGTCGCCGAGCAGTTCCCGGACGGCCGCCAGCCCGTCCTCGGCCAGCTCGCGCACCCGCTCGGCCGGCAGCTCGGAGAGCCGCGCCAGCAGCTCCCCGGACAGCTTGAACCCGGCGGACATCAGCGCGGCGTCGAACTGCCGCGCCACCACCGCCCCTTGCCCGACCCGCCCCGGCTCGCTCGCCCCGGCCGCGTCCAGCGGCACGGGCAGGCGGCGGGTGCGGCGGACGACCAGCGGGACGACCGGCGGGACGACCGGGGAGGTGAGATCACGCGACATGCCCCGCATGCTCGCAGACCCCCTCCCCCGCCCGCACCCCGGTTTCCCGGCCGCCGCGCGTCCTCCCGCCTCGCGCCCGCCTCACCCCGCCTCACCCCGCGGCGCGCAGCGCGCGGGCCGTCCAGGCGAGGGCCGGGGCCGGGTCCTCGGGCGGGGGCCAGCCGTTGACCACGGCGAGCAGTTCGACGTAGCGCTGCCGCAGCGGGTCGGCGGCCCGGTCGAGTTCGGCGGCCAGGTCGCGGCGCAGCGCGAGGTCGTCGGGGCGGCCGGTGTCGCGGGCCCGGCGGGCGGTCAGCGCGGCGCGGACCACGGCGGCCTCCGGCCCTTCGGGCGGCAGGCCCGCGGCGAGGGCGGGGGCGGCGAGCTGCCGGGCGAGGGCGGCGGTGCCGGGACGGGGCACGCCGCCGCCGGTCCCCGCGTGCTCTTCGACGGCGCGGCGGAGCGAGGCCCGGAGGTCCGGGTCCTGGGCGAGTTCAGCGAGTTGGGTCCAGGCCCGCAGCTGCCGGGCGTCGGCGTCGGCGGCCGGTTGGGGGGTCATCGAGTGCCGGATCCCGGCCCGTTCCGATCCGGCCGTGCCGAACGCGTGGTCGAGGAACTCCTCGACCACCCGGTGGCGTTCGTCCCGGGCCAGTCGTTCCAGCCGCTCCAGTCGTTCCATCGCTTCCTCCTGCTCTCCGCCGCCCACGCCGCCGTCCGGACCGCAGCCCGTACCGCCGTCCGCAGCGCCGCCCACGCCGCCGCTCGCGTCCTCGGCCGCACCCGCGGCAACGGCCAGCAACACGGCGTGCCGCAGTCGGAGCGTCCGGATCCGCGCGGCCACCGCGTCGGCGTGGACCGCGGCCACCTCGGCCAGCGAACGGCCCTGTTCCAGCACGTCACGGACGGTGCCGAGGTCGAGCCCGAGCTCCCGCAGGGTGCGCACCAGCCCGAGCCGCGCCACCGCCGCCCGGTCGTACCGCCGGTGTCCGGCGGCAGTGCGGCGGCTGGGGGTGACCAGTCCCCGGTCGGAGTAGAACCGGATGGTCTTGACCCCCAGCCCGCTCCGCCGAGCCAGTTCCCCGATCGAGTAGTCGCCGTCGCCGTCCATGCCCCCACCCTGGCACCTCCCCCCGCGGGAGCTTCAAGCCCCGCGGGCAACCGCTTCGGCCGCCGTCACGGGCGACGGTCCTTCAGGCGGTCCAGGGAGTCGACGTACTTGAGCATCAGGCGGGCGAAGTCGAGGCGTTCGGTGTCGGACCAGTCGGCGGTGATGTACTCGAACGCGGAGCGCTGGTGGCGGCGGAAGCGGTCCATCAGTTCGGCGCCCTGGGGGCTGAGGTGCAGGACGGTGCGGCGGCCGTCGTGCTGGGAGGCGGCGCGGAGCAGGTAGCCGGCCTTGATGTTGTCGGTGACCATCCGGCTGGCGACGGAGGGGTCGACGGCGAGGAGTTCGGCGATCGCGCCGACGGTGACCTCGGCCTCGGAGTCGCGGGTGTGCTCCAGGACGAGGTTGAGCACCAGGGTGCGGCTGAGGTCCTTGGCGGAGATGGGGTGCTCGACGTCCAGCAGCGAGGTGCGGCGCAGCTTGCCGAAGGCGGGGCCGACGGCGTCCAGCAGTTCGTCGGCCGTGGGGTGCGGCCAGTGGGCCTCGTTCTTCGTCATGCACCCATGGTAGGTGCGTGAAACGGGACAGGTGCGCAAGGGAACGCATAACCGTGTTGCCCATCAATTGCATGCATGACAGCATGCATGTGCGGGACGGCACACCGGCCGCCCGCCCGCTTCTCTCCTCGGGGGTTCCCATGACCGTTCTCGTCACCGGTGCGCGCGGCCAGGTCGGCCGCGCCGTCCTGGAGCGGCTGCACGCCGCCGGCCGTCCCGTCCGCGCCGCCAGCGCCCGTCCGGCCGAGCTGGCCGTCCCCGCCGGGGTGGCGGGGGTGGAGCTGGTGCTGAACCGGCCCGACACCTTCGCGGCGGCGCTGGCGGGCGTCCGCCAGGTGTTCCTGTACCCGGAGCCGGCGGGTGTCGACGAGTTCGCCGCGGCCGCCCGGGCGGCCGGGGTGGAGCACGTGGTGCTGCTCTCCTCGGCCTCGGTGCTCTCGCCGGACGCCGAGAGCGACCCGCTGGGCGCGCACAACCTGCGGGTGGAGCGGGCGCTGGCCTCCGCCGGTCTGCCCGCCACCCTGCTGCGGGCGGACGCCTTCGCGAGCAACGCGCTCGGCTGGTCCCGGACGATCGCCGCCGGGCTGCCGGTCGAACTGCCCTACCCGGAGGCCAGCCTGGCCCCGGTCCACCCGGCGGACATCGCCGACGTCGCGGTCGCCGCGCTGACCGCCCCGTCGGTGCCGGGCCGGGCACCGGCCGCCCCCGGGCCGCGCGGCCGCGCCGTCACGCTCACCGGCGGGCAGCGGCTGACGCTGCGCGAGCAGGTGGGCGTGCTGGCCGAGGTGCTGGGCCGGCCGGTCCCGGTCGAGACCGTGACCCGGGCCGAGGCCGAGCGCCAGCTGGGCCGTTTCATGCCCGCCCCGCTGGTCGGCTCGCTGCTCTCCTACTGGGCCGCCGCCAGCGCCGCCCCGGCGGTGATCGGCGAGACCACCCGCACCCTGCTCGGCACCCCGGAGCGCACCTTCCGCCAGTGGGCGACCGAACACGCGGCCGCCTTCCGCACCGCGGCCGAGTCCTAGCCCGCAGCCGACTCCGCAGGCCGGCCCGACTCCGCAGCCCAGCCCCAGCCCCAGCCCGACTCCGAGCCCGAGTCCGAGTCCGAGTCCGTCTGACGGGAGGAACCACCGGCCCGGCGGCGGGCGCTCAGGCCAGCGCCGGGATGACGTGCTCCCCGTACGCGTCGATGACGGCCTCCCGGGCGTCGTGCATCGCGTACACCGCGAACTGGTCGACGCCGAGGTCGCGCAGCGCGCGCAGCTTCTCGACGTGGGCGGCGGCGGGGCCGAGCAGGCAGAAGCGGTCGACGATGGCGTCGGGGACGAAGTCGGTGGAGGGGTTCCCGGCCCGGCCGTGGTGGCTGTAGTCGTAGCCGTGCCGGTCCTTGACGTAGGCGGTGAGCTCCTCGGGGACGAGGCCGGAGTGCTCGCCGTAGCGGGCGACCAGGTCGGCGACGTGGTTGCCGACCATGCCGCCGAACCAGCGGCACTGTTCGCGGGCGTGGTCGAGGTCGTCGCCGACGTAGGCGGGGGCGGCGACGCAGACGGTGACGGCGGCGGGGTCGCGGCCGGCCTCCTCGGCGGCCCGGCGGACGGCCTTGACCATCCACTCGGTGAGGTAGGGGTCGGCGAGTTGCAGGATGAAGCCGTCGGCCTTCCGCCCGGCGAGGGCGAGCGCCTTGGGGCCGTAGGCGGCCATCCAGACCGGCAGCTTCCCGTCCTTGACCCAGGGGATCCGGATCGGCTTGCCGTCGACCTCGGCCTCCCGGCCCTCGGCGAGGTCGCGGATGGCGTCGACGGCGGCGCCGAGCCGGGCGAGCGTGTTGGGCCGGCGCCCGGCCACCCGCATCGCGGAGTCGCCGCGGCCGATGCCGCAGACCGTCCGGTTGCCGTACATGTCGTTGAGGGTGGCGAAGGTGGAGGCGGTGACCTCCCAGGTGCGGGTGCCCGGGTTGGTGACCATCGGGCCGACCCGGAGGCGTTCGGTGTGCTCCAGGACGCGGCTGTGGATGACGAAGGGCTCCTGCCAGAGCACGGCGGAGTCGAAGGTCCAGCCGTGGCTGAACCCGGCCCGTTCGGCGCGGCGCATCAGTTCGACGACCTTGGCGGCCGGCGGGTCGGTCTGCAGGACGAGTCCGAAGTCCACGGCGGGAGGCTCCTCGCGGGAGAGGGGTGTCAGAGGTACTGGCAGGTGGAGCGGGGCAGGAAGGCGCCGTGCCCGGGGCGGCCGAGGTAGTCGCCGCGGTCGAGCAGCACCTCGCCGCGGGAGAGCACGGTCTCGACCCGGCCGGTGACGGTGCGGCCCTCGTACGCCGAGTAGTCGACGTTCATGTGGTGGGTGGCGGCGGAGAGGGTCTGCACGGCGTGCGGGTCGTAGACGACCAGGTCGGCGTCGGAGCCGGGGGCGATGGTGCCCTTGCGCGGGTACAGGCCGAACATCCGGGCGGGGGCGGCGCAGGCGAGGTCGATCCAGCGGCGGCGGCTGATCCGGCCGTCGACCACGCCCTGGTGCAGCAGGTCCATCCGGTGCTCGACGCCGGGCAGGCCGTTGGGGATCTTCGAGAAGTCGCCCCGGCCGAGTTCCTTCTGGCCCTTGAAGCAGAACGGGCAGTGGTCGGTGGAGACCACCTGGAGGTCGTCGGTGCGCAGGCCGCGCCAGAGCGCCGCCTGGTGCTCCTTCGGGCGCAGCGGGGTGGAGCAGACGTACTTGGCGCCCTCGAAGTCGGGTCCGGCGAGGTCGTCGGTGGAGAGGAACAGGTACTGCGGGCAGGTCTCGCCGAAGACGGGCAGGCCGAGGTCGCGGGCGGCGGCGAGTTCGGCGAGCGCCTCGCGGGCGGAGACGTGCACCACGTACAGCGGCGCGCCGGCCACCCGGGCGAGCTGGATCGCCCGGTGGGTGGCCTCGGCCTCCAGCAGCGCCCGGCGGACCTCGCCGTGGTGCCTCGGGTCGGTCTCGCCGCGTGCCAGGGCCTGTTCGACCAGGACGTCGATGGCGGGGCCGTTCTCGGCGTGCAGCATGGTGAGCGCGCCGACGTCGGCGGCGCTCTGCATGGCGCGCAGGATCTGGCCGTCGTCGGAGTAGAAGACGCCGGGGTAGGCCATGAACAGCTTGAACGAGGTGACGCCCTCGCCGACCAGGCCGGGCAGTTCGCGCAGCACGGCCTCGTCGACGTCCGAGACGATCATGTGGAAGGCGTAGTCGACGGCGCAGTTGCCGTCGGCCTTGGCGTGCCAGGCGTCCAGTCCGGCGCGCAGCGAGGAGCCGCGGGTCTGGACGGCGAAGTCGACGATGGTGGTGGTGCCGCCCCAGGCGGCGGCCCGGGTGCCGGTCTCGAAGGTGTCGGAGGCGCGGGTGCCGCCGAACGGCAGCTCCATGTGGGTGTGCGCGTCGACGCCGCCGGGGACGACGTACTTCCCGCTCGCGTCGAACACCTGGTCGGCGCTCCAGCGCTGGCTGCCGGGCAGGGCGAGCGCGACGACCCTGCCGTCCTCGACCAGCACGTCGGCGTGGGTCTCCTCGGCGGCGGTGACGACCAGTCCGCCGGTGATCGCGGTCCGGGCCATCGCGCTCAGGCCCCGGTCAGCGGGCCGTAGGCGTCCGGGCGCCGGTCCCGGTAGAACGCCCACTGCTGGCGGACCCGGTCGATCAGCCCGAGGTCGAGGTCGCGGACGACGAGCTCCTCGCGCTTGTCGGAGGCGACCTCGCCGACGAACTGGCCGCGTGGGTCGACGAAGTAGCTGGTGCCGTAGAAGTCGTCGTCGCCGTACTCCTCGACGCCGACCCGGTTGATCGCGGCGACGAAGTACTCGTTGGCGACGGCGGCGGCGGGCTGCTCCAGCTGCCACAGGTAGGCGGACAGGCCGCGGCTGGTCGCCGACGGGTTGTAGACGATCTCGGCCCCGGCCAGGCCGAGCGCCCGCCAGCCCTCCGGGAAGTGCCGGTCGTAGCAGATGTACACGCCGACCCGGCCGACGGCGGTGTCGAACACCGGCCAGCCGAGGTTGCCGGGCTTGAAGTAGTACTTCTCCCAGAAGCCGTGCACCTGCGGGATGTGGTGCTTGCGGTACTTGCCCAGGTAGCTGCCGTCGGCGTCGATCACGGCGGCGGTGTTGTAGTAGAAGCCGGCCCGCTCGATCTCGTACACCGGGGCGACGATCACGATGCCGAGCTCCTTCGCCAGCGCCCGCATCCGCCGCACGGTGGGACCGTCGGGGACGGGTTCGGCCCAGGCGTAGTGCTCGGGTTCCTGGACCTGGCAGAAGTAGGGGGCGTTGAACACCTCCTGGAAGCCGATGATCCGGGCGCCCTGCCCGGCGGCGTCCCGGGCGGCCCGCTCGGCGGCGGCCAGCATCGATTCCTTGTCACCCGTCCACGCGGTCTGGAACAGGGCGGCCCTGACGACACGACTCATGGCCGTCTCCTCGGCTCGGAGGCGCAAAGGCCCGGCTGGAAGGAGCGCCGTAGCGCTGTAGACCGTTGAGACTAGGAGCTCTGCGGCGCACGGGTGGGTGCCACGCGGGGGCGGGGGATAAATCGGTCCGGCGGAATGCGTCGATCGCGCGATGCCGTGCCCGGCCCGGCCGGTGTGCACTGGTGGTGCGGACCGGACACCAGGCCGAGGGGGCGCGGATGCGGGAGGTACCGGACGGGGGCCCGGAGCCCTGGCTGGACAGCGTCGAGATCGCCGGGCTGTGGCCGGTGCGGGAGGCGTACGTGGGGGCGGTCGCGTCCCGCGCGAAGGTCCGCACGCACCGGAGCGGCGGCGGGAGCCGGGCTCGTACGGGGCCGCGCCGACCCACCACCACTACCACCCGGAGGACGTGCGGCGGGTCGCGGCGGACATCGCGGCGGGCCGGATCGACGTCCCGGCGCCCTGGCGCAGCGACAGCCCCGAGGGGCGGCGGGCCGGGTTCCGGGCGAAGCTCCGGTTCCGGCTGACCTGTTCGGTCGTGCTGCTGTTCTTCCTGCTGGTGTTCGGCGTCGCCGTGCACGGCGTGCTGTTCCCGGATCCGACGACGCCCTGACCGGCCCCGCCCCAGGACGGCGGCCCGGGGCGGGTGAGCAGCCCGCAGCGGGTCAGCAGCTCGCGGCGGGCAGCAGCCGGTCCAGGGCGCGGCGGGTGCGGGTGGCGGCGAGCGGGTCGCGGAGGAGTTGCAGGGCCTGGTTGAGCGCGAGGTAGATGCCGGTCAGCTCGTGGACGACCTGCTCCGGGTCGGTGTCGGCGGGCAGTTCGCCGGCCTGGACGGCGAGCCGGACCTCGCCCGCCAGGCGGCGGCGCCAGACCATCAGCAGCCGGGCGACGTTGCGGCGCACCGGGCCGTCGTGGGCGTCGAACTCGACGGCGGCGGTGGTGAACAGGCAACCGCCGGGGAAGATCTCGCGGGCGTGCTCCAGGTAGTCGATCCAGCTCTGGCAGACGGCCCGCAGCCGGCACAGGCCGGGCCGGACCGCCTCGGCCGGGTCCCAGACGAGCGCGGTGAAGAGGGCGGAGGCCCGTTCCAGGGTGGCCAGTTGCAGGGCCTCCTTGGTGCCGAAGTGGCCCAGCACGCCGGCCTTGGAGAGGCCGAGGTCACCGGCCAGCCGCCCGATGGTCAGGCCTTCCAGTCCGTCGACCGAGGCGAGGGCGACGCTCCGGTCGATGATCCGGGCCCGGGTGCGGCGGGCCTCCGCCACGGTGCTGCGCGGGCTCATCGGTCCTCCTCCGCGGTCCGCGGTCCGTTCCGCCGGTGTTCCGCCGGTCCGTTCCGTCCGGGTGCGTCCTGTCCCGCCCCCAGGCCTGGAATCCTACGACGCGCGGCGGCCCGGGACGGTGCGGGCGGGCGGGGCCCGGTCAGTCCGTCGCCTTCGTCAGCAGGTAGCCGCCGCAGGGGGCGTCGACCTCGGCGGCGTAGGCGCACAGGGCGGGCCGCCCGTCCCTGCGGACCGAGACCAGGACGAGCCGGGAGGAGTCCGTTCCGTCCGGGCGCCGGAGGAAGCCGAGTTCGACCGAGGTGTTCGGGGCGTTGCCGCCGTCGCCCAGCCGCCACCGGCCGTCCAGGCTCTCCGGGGCCGGGCGCAGGCCCGTCCCGGCCGGGGCGGCGTTGGTCGAGAACCTGCCGTCGGCCCGCAGGACGAGCGTGACGCCGTCGGCCGACTCCCAGCGGCCGGCCAGTTCCCCGGTCGACAGCCCGGGGCCGCTGACCGGCGGGCGGAAGCAGCACCGGTCGACGGCGTCGCAGGTGGCCGGGAGGAGGGCCAGGCAGGTGCCGAGGGCGGCGGTCACGAACAGGGCTCTTCGCACGTCGGAGACTCCGTTCCGTTCAGGGGCGGGTGGTCGGCCGGCCTGCGGGCGGTCGGCCGTTCGACCGGGTCAGCCGTTCGACCGGGTCAGCAGGTCGGCCAGGAACAAGGCCCCCCACCCGAGGGCCGCGACGGCCGCCGGGAGGCCGACCAGCAGCAGGCGGAGCCCGGGCTCGGGGCGCGCCAGCGTCCCCGCCGCGACCAGGGCGAGGGCGGGGACGGCCAGGACGAACAGTCCGAACAGGGCGCCGAGCACCGAGAGGACGAGGACGATCCAGCCGATGACCGGGCAGACGAAGCGGAAGGAGTTCTCCTGCCGGGCGGTCAGCGGCAGGGCCAGCAGCAGTACGCCGACCAGCAGGGGGCCGAGGTCGTCCGAGCCGCCGGGCGAGCACAGCACCGAAACCGCCCCGAGCAGCGCGGACAGCACCGCCAGGACCGCCAGCCACCGGGCCGGCCCGGGCACCGGCCAGTCCTCCTCGGAGCCCCGCACCCCGCCCACCCCCGTCATTGAACACGTTCAAATGAACGGGAAGAACGTACCAGAACCCTCGCTCCCGCCGACACCCCTCCCGACGCCCCTCCCGGTCCGACTCCAGGACCGGCCGCCGAAACGGCGGCCGGTCAGCGGCCCGCCGCCGCGAGGTCGGCCAGCACCTCGCGGGCCGCCCGCGCCCCCGAGGCCAGCGCGCCCTGCACCGAGCCGGTCGCCCGGTGGTCGCCGCACACGTAGCGGCCGGGCGCCCACCGGCTGGTGCGGGTGAGCGGGTGCGGGGCGGGCATCGCGGGGAGGGCGGCGGGGATCCGGTAGGCGGCCAGCGGCTCCCACGCCGAGGTGTCGCAGCCGTACAGCTCCGCCAGCCGGGCGCGCACCGGTCCCTCCTCGGCCGTCGTGCCGAGCACCGACGTCGACACTAGCGACAGCCCCCGGGGCGCGCAGTCGGGCACCACCTCGGAGAGCACCACCGAGTTCAGCAGCCCGCGGTCGCCGTCGACCAGGAGCGTCGGCTCGGCCAGGGGGCTGCGCTCGGCCGCGTGGTAGAACGTCGTCACCCCGTGCCCGGGCGGGACCGCGAGGCCGGGCAGCAGCCGGGCCGCCGCGGCCGCCTCGGTGGCCACCACCACGCGGCGCGCCCCGACCTCCCGGCCGTCCGCCAGCAGCACGCCCTCCCCGTGCACCCGCTCCACCCGGGCCTCCAACTCCAGCGTCCCCGGTGGCAGCAGGGCGGCGAGGGCCGCGGGCACCGCGCCGATCCCCGCCGCGGGCAGGGTCAGCGTGCCGCGGACCATGCTGCGCCAGTACAGGTGGAGGACCCGGCTGGAGGTGGCCAGTTCGTCCTCCAGGAAGATCCCGGCCAGGAACGGGCGCAGCACCCCGTCGAGAGTCGCCGACGAGAGGCCCGCCCGGCGCAGCGCCGCCGCCGCCGGCACGTCGCGCCCCCGCCGCAGGGCCGCGGCGGGCAGCAGCGCGTCCCGGGCGGTCAGGGCGGCGAGCACGGCCGCGTCCCTGGCGGGCAGGGCCCGGCCGGTCAGCAGGTCGCCCGCCTGGCCGGGCCGGCGGGTGGGGTCGACGAGCCGGCGCCGGCCGGCCGAACCCGCCAGGACGAAGCCCGGGGTGAACGGGCGCAGGCGCAGCGGGCGCAGGTCGAGTCGGCGGCGCACCTGCGGGTAGGCGGTGTTGAACACCTGGAAGCCCCGGTCCAGCCGGAAGCCGTCGCGCGGGTCGGTGCGCATCCGTCCGCCCACCGCGTCCGACGCCTCCAGCAGGCGCACCCGCCGTCCGGCCGCCGCGACGTCCAGCGCGCAGGCCAGGCCCGCCGCCCCGGCGCCGACCACCACCACGTCCACCGCACCGTTCGCGTCCACCGCGTTCCTCCTCGCCGCCGGGGCTGCGTCCCGTCGACGGATTCGGAGCCGGACCGGCGAGCGGATGGGTCCCGGCACCGGCCACGGCCCTGGCATCGGGGAGCGCGGCGGTACCGGCCGGGGAGCGCGGCGCCTACTGCGCGTGTCCTCCGGCGGGGTTGAGGGCGGCGACGACCTGGTCGTAGTCGCCCCGGGCCTCCCCGTGGCGCAGGAACTTCACCCGCTCGACCAGGATCTCCTTCGCCTCCGGCCGGCTCTCGATCAGGCCGACCACCTCGGCGGTGAACTCCGCCAGCGGCATGGCCGTCTCGCTCTCCTCGTGCCCGGGCATCAGGGCGGTGCGGACGGCCGGCGGCACCAGTTCGACGACCTTCACGGAGGTGTCGGCGAGCTGGAGCCGGACGGACTCGCTGAGCATGTGGACGGCGGCCTTGGTCGCGTTGTAGGTCGGCGTGATCTTCAGCGGGGCGAACGCCAGGCCGGAGGAGACGGTCATGATGGTGGCGTCCGGCTGCTCCTGGAGGTGTTCGACGAACGCCGCGATGAGCCGGATCGTGCCCAGGAGGTTGGTGGTGACCATGGCCTCGGCGTCGGCCAGGAAGGACGCCGGGCGGCGCCAGTCCTCGGGGGTCATCACGCCGGCCATGGTGACCAGGACGTTCAGCCCGGGGTGGCGGGCCAGGACCTCCTTCGCCGCCGCCTGGACGCTCGCCGGGTCGGCGGCGTCGACGCGCACGGTGTCGACGCCGGGGTGCTCGGCGGCGATCCGCTCCAGCAGGTCGGCGCGCCGGCCGCCCACCACGACGGTGTTGCCCTTCTCGTGCAGCGCGAGGGCGAGGGCCAGGCCGAGGCCGCTGGTGGCGCCGGGGATGAAGACGGTGTTTCCGGAGATGTTCATGGCTCCGACTATCGGCCTCCGTCGCGGGCGGCGGCAGAGACCGGTCATCGGGGGACCGCCGGTCCCTGGCTGAGCCGCGGCGGCCGGACCACAATCGGACCCATGGACCGCACCGCACTCGCCGACTTCCTGCGCCGCCACCGCGAAGCCCTCCGGCCGGAGGACGTCGGCCTGCCGCAGGGCGCCCGCCGGAGGGCTCCCGGCCTGCGGCGGGAGGAGGTCGCCTCGCTCGCCGTGATGTCGACCGACTACTACACCAGGCTGGAGCAGCGGCGCGCGCCCCAGCCCAGCGAGCACATCCTGGCCTCGCTCGCCCGGGCGCTGCGGCTGACCGGCGACGAGCGCGACTACCTGTACCGGATCGCCGGGCACAACGCCCCGGCCGCGCGGTCGGCCTCCCCGCACGTCGCCCCCGCGCTGCTGCGGGTGCTCGACCGGCTCGCCGACACGCCGGCGCTGGTGCTGAGCGACCTGGGCGAGACGCTGGTGCAGAACGGCCCGGCCGCCGCGCTGTTCGGCGACGCCTCGCACCTGACGGGGTGGGCCCGCAGCGCCGTCTACCGCTGGTTCACCGACCCCGCCGACCGCGCCCGCTACCCCGAGGACGACCGCGACCGGCAGAGCCGCGCCCAGGTCGCCGGCCTGCGCGCCGCCTACGGCGTGCACGGCCCGCACTCCCGGGCGGGCGAACTGGTGCGGGTGCTGAGCAGGGCGAGCGCCGAGTTCGCCGACCTGTGGGCGCGCCACGAGGTCGCCCGGCGCTTCGAGGACCACAAGACCCTCGTCCACCCCGAGGTCGGGCCGATCGAGGTCGACTGCCAGGCCCTGTTCACCGAGGACCAGTCCCAGGTCCTGCTGGTGCTCACGGCCGCGCCCCGCAGCGAGAGCGAGGAGAAGCTGCGCCTGCTCGCCGTCCTGGGCCACGACCGCTTCGCCCCCGCACCGCGCTGACCCGCCCGCGACCCGCTGCCGGACCGTGCCCCGGGGGCCGGGGCCGTACGTACCCCGGGGGCCGGCGGCTGGGGCTCAGCGCGGGCTGAGGAGGCAGAACTCGTTGCCCTCCGGGTCGACCAGGATCCTCCACGAGATCGAGGACTGGTCGATGCCGGGATCGGTGGCGCCCAGGGCGCGCAGCCGGGCTTCCTCTCCCGCCGGGTCGTCGTCGGGGTAGGGGGCGACATCGAGGTGGACGCGGTTCCACCCGCTCTTGCGGTCGGGGGTGCGCACGAACTCCAGGTAGGGGCCGACGCCCTGGGCGGAGCGCAGGGAGGCGTGGTCGTCGGCGACCTCGTGCACCGTCCAGTCCGTCGCCCCGCCCCAGAAGCGGGCCATCGCGCGCGGGTCGGCGCAGTCGACCACCACCGCGGCGACCGGTCCGGTGTCCCGGTAGGTGGGGCGGGGTTCCAGGACGCAGAACTCGTTGCCCTCCGGGTCGGCCATGACCGTCCAGGGGACGTCGCCCTGGCCCACGTCGGCGAGGGTCGCGCCGAGGCCCCGCAGGCGCGCGACCGACTCCGCGTGGTGGGCGGCCGAGGTGGTGGCCAGGTCGAGGTGCACCCGGTTCTTCGCCGTCTTGGGTTCGGGGCGGGCGACGATGTCGATGCAGACGGCCGTGGGGGCGGGGTAGTGGAAGCCCACGGGTTCGAGGTTCGTCACGCCGGGTCCCTCGCTGTCGACGCCCCAGCCGAGCGCCTCCGCCCAGAACCGGCCGAGCGCGGAGTCGTCCCGGGCCTTCATGTTGACCTGCACGAGTCTTGTCGCCATGCCGTGCATCCTAGGACTCCTCCCGGAGCCGGAAGGACGTGGTCGAACTCCGCCGGGACGGCCGACTCCGAGGTCCCCCCGACCACCACGGCCGGCGGCCGGGTGGTCCCGGCCGGGTCGGGGGTGTCGCTCACGGGTGGCCGTGCGGTCAGGGCCGGAGGTGCGGGAGGGTGAACTCGGGCAGGGCGTAGGGGCCGGCCTGGGGTGCCGCCGGGTCGGTCGGCAGGTCGGCGCCGGGGATGTCGGCGGCGTGCGGTTCGGCGTCGTCGAGGGGTGTGTAGTCCAGCACCGTCGGATCGGGGAGTTCCCAGAAGCGGCGGGTGTTGGCGGAGACGGCGTACACGGTGGCGAAGCGGGTGGAGGGCGGGGCGCTCAGCGCGGCCCGGACGTATCCGACGGCGTCGCGCGGGCTGAGCCACGTCGACAGGTGCCGGGGCTCGGTCGGGACGGGCTCGAAGCTGCCGATGCGCAGGCAGATGACGGACAGGCCGAACTTGTCGGCGTAGAGCCGCCCGAGGGCCTCGACGGCCGCCTTGCTCACGCCGTACAGGCCGTCGGGCCGTACGGGCTCCTGCGGCCCGGTGAGGTGCCCGACGGGGTGGAAGCCGCCCACGCGGTTGCTGCTGGCCAGCACCACCCGCCCGGTGCCCGCGCGGCGCGCCGCCTCCAGGACGTGGTGGGTGCCGAGCACGTTGGCGTCGAGGAGGTCCGCGAGCGGCGCTTCGTCCGGCACCCCGCCCAGGTGGAGCACCCGGTCGGCGCCCGCCAGCGCCGACTCCACGGCGGCCGCGTCGCGCAGGTCGACGGTGCGCACGTCCTCGTTGTCGGCCTCCGCGCGCAGCGGCACCCGGTCGAGCAGGAGCACCCGCGCCGCCTCACCTCGAAGCGCCTCGCGCACGACGGAACCGATCCTCCCCGCCGCGCCCGTCACCGCTACCGTCCCCAGCCGCACTACGCCTCCCCGGGTGGTCTCGCCCTCCGCATCCTCGTCGCCGGACCGCCACCGATCAAGTCCCGGCCCGCGGGAACGACGGCTCCCGGGGATCACCGTGGCCGAGCGCCACCGAGATCCCGAGCGGTACCGTCCGCCCCTCGGCCCAGCCTTTAGCTTCCGATCGGTCGGTTGCTATATTCCAGGCCGTCGCGCCCGGCACCGGTCGGGTGCCGCCGTGGAAGGGGAACGCCATGCCCGGAGTCCGGATCGCCGCTCTCGGTCACCACCAGCCCAGCCGGGTGCTCGGGAACGACGAGCTGGCGACGATGGTGGACACCGACGACGAGTGGATCCGGCGGCGGACCGGGATCGTGACCCGCCGGATCGCCGGGGCGGACGAGTCGGTGACGGACCTGGCCACGGCGGCGGCCGCGAAGGCGCTGGCGACGTCGGGGCTCGACCCGGCGGAGATCGGGCAGGTGACGGTGGCGACCTGCAGCGCGGTGGACCGCTGTCCGTCGATCGCGGCGCAGGTCGCGGGCCGGCTGGGGATCCCGTCCGCCGTGGCGTTCGACCTGAACAACGGCTGTGCGGGCTTCTGCACCTCGCTGTCGGTGGCGAGCCACTCGCTGCTCGCGGGGGCGGCGAAGCACGCGCTGGTGATCGGCGCGGAGAAGATGTCCGACCTGGTCGACTGGACGGACCGGCGCAGCTGCATCCTGCTGGGCGACGGCGCGGGCGCGGCGGTGCTGTCGGCGACGGAGGGGGCGGGCAGCGCGGTCGGGCCGGTGGTGTGGGGTTCGGACCCGTCGCGCTCCAGCGCGGTGCGGCTGGTGGACGAGTGGCACCCGCGGTTCGAGCAGGACGGCCAGGCGGTGTTCCGCTGGGCCACCACCGAGCTGCCCGCGCTGGCCGAACAGGCGTGCCGGGCGGCCGGGTTGAGCCCGGCAGAGCTGGACGGGGTGGTGACCCACCAGGCGAACCTGCGGATCATCGAGTCGCTGGTGCAGCGGCTCGGCCTGTCCGAGGACGCGGTGATCGCCCGGGACGTGGTGGACTCCGGCAACACCTCGGCGGCCTCGGTGCCGCTGGCGCTGGCGAAGCTGGTGGAGCGCGGCGAGCTGCGCCCGGGCGCCCGGGTGCTGCTGTTCGCGTTCGGCGGCGGCCTGTCCTGGGCCGGCCAGGTGGTCACCTGCCCGTGAGGCCGGCCCGGGACCGCCGGTGCGGGCTCAGCAGCGGGTGCAGGTGATGGTGAGCGCGATCGTGTCCGGCGGCGGCGGGGAGTTCAGGTACGGGGCGATCCAGCCCGCGAAGCCCTCGCCGCCCTCGATCGGGCCGTAGTGCCAGCGCTGGTTGGGCGCCAGTGGGGTGCCGTCGCCGTTGGCGATGTGCGGGTCGCCGGCCGTCCAGCCCTGGGGGCAGCGGGCGACGACGCCGCTGGAGGAGCCGACCGCGGTGACCGTCTCGACGTTCGGGTCGGCCGCGGCGGCGGCCGGTCCGGCGGCCACCGCCGCCAGGGCGGCGGCGGCCAGCCCGAGCCCGAGAATGCGCTTGCGCATGGAGGTCCTTCCGTGCGTTCGCCGCCCCCGTCGGTTCGGGGGCGATCGACCCGCATCATCTCCGTCACGCACCGTGTCCTACCGGATGCCGGGGGCAACCACTCGTTCGGTCGGAGCGCGGAGGCGAACGGTGGTGCGCGCGCGAGCTTTGCCCGCGGTGATCGAGTGCGGGCAAGATAGCGGGGTGACCCTCCTGGACCTGATGCCGAAACCCGCCACGCCCGACTCGCTGTTCGAGACCTTCGCCGAGTGGGCGTCGGATCGCGGCATCACCCTCTACCCCGCCCAGGAGGAGGCGCTGATCGAGCTGGTCTCCGGGAACAACGTGATCCTGGCAACCCCGACCGGGTCGGGCAAGTCCCTGGTCGCGGCGGGCGCGCACTTCGCCGCGCTGGCCGAGGGCAAGCGGACGTTCTACACCGCGCCGATCAAGGCGCTGGTGTCGGAGAAGTTCTTCGACCTGTGCAAGGTCTTCGGCACCGAGCAGGTCGGCATGATGACCGGCGACGCCTCGGTGAACCCGACCGCGCCGATCATCTGCTGCACCGCCGAGGTGCTGGCCCAGATCGCCCTGCACGACGGCCCGCGCGCCGACATCGGCCAGGTCGTGATGGACGAGTTCCACTTCTACGCCGAGCCGGACCGCGGCTGGGCGTGGCAGATCCCGCTGCTGGAGCTCCCGCAGGCGCAGTTCCTGCTGATGTCGGCGACCCTCGGCGACGTCCGCCGCTTCGAGGAGGACCTGACCCGCCGCACCGGCCGCCCGACCACCGTCGTCCGCTCGGCGACCCGTCCGGTGCCGCTGTTCTACGAGTACCGGCGCACCAGCCTGCACGACACGCTGGAGGAGCTGCTGAACACCGGCCAGGCGCCGGTGTACGTCGTGCACTTCACCCAGAAGGAGGCGGTGGAGCGGGCGCAGTCCCTGATGAGCATCAACATGTGCTCCAAGCAGGAGAAGGACGCGATCGCCGACCTGATCGGCAACTTCCGCTTCACCACCAAGTTCGGCCGCAACCTGTCCCGGTACGTGCGGCACGGCATCGGCGTGCACCACGCGGGCATGCTGCCCAAGTACCGCCGCCTGGTGGAGCGCCTCGCGCAGGCCGGCCTGCTGAAGGTGATCTGCGGCACCGACACCCTGGGCGTGGGCGTGAACGTGCCGATCCGCACGGTGCTGTTCACGGCGCTGTCCAAGTACGACGGGCAGCGGGTGCGGATCCTGCGGGCCCGCGAGTTCCACCAGATCGCCGGGCGCGCGGGCCGGGCCGGGTTCGACACCGTCGGCCAGGTGGTGGCGCAGGCGCCGGAGCACGTGGTGGAGAACGACCGGGCGCTGGCCAAGGCCGGCGACGACCCGAAGAAGCGCAAGAAGGTGGTCCGCAAGAAGGCCCCGGACGGCTTCGTCTCCTGGACCGAGGAAACGTTCGAGCGCCTGATCGGGGCGGATCCGGAGCCGCTGGTCTCCCGCTTCAAGGTCAGCCACGCGATGCTGCTGTCGGTGATCGGCCGCCCGGGCAACGCCTTCGACGCGATGCGCAAGCTGCTCACCGACAACCACGAGGACCGGGCCGCCCAGCGCCGCCACATCCGCACCGCGCTCGCCATCTACCGCTCGCTGCGGGAGGGCGGCGTGGTCGAGCAGTTCGACGAGCCGGACGCCGAGGGCCGCATCGCGCGCCTGACCCTCGACCTGCAGGAGAACTTCGCGCTCAACCAGCCGCTGTCCACCTTCGCGCTGGCCGCCTTCGACCTGCTCGACCCGGAGTCGCCCTCGTACGCGCTCGACGTGGTCTCGGTGGTCGAGGCGACCCTCGACGACCCGCGGCAGATCCTCGCCTCGCAGGAGAACAAGGCGCGCGGCGAGGCCGTGGCCGAGATGAAGCGGGACGGGATCGAGTACGAGGAGCGGATGAACCGGCTCCAGGAGATCACCTACCCGAAGCCGCTGGAGGAGCAGCTCGGCCACGCGTACGAGGTGTACCGGCGGGCGCACCCGTGGATCGGCGACCACCCGCTGCGGCCGAAGTCCGTGGTGCGCGACCTGTACGAGCGCGCGATGACCTTCACCGACTACGTGGGCTTCTACGAGCTGGCCCGCACCGAGGGCATCGTGCTGCGCTACCTGGCGGGGGCGTTCAAGGCGCTGGAGCAGACCGTCCCGGACGACATCAAGACCGACGACCTGAAGGACGTCATCGCCTGGCTCGGCGAGCTGGTCCGGCAGGTCGACTCCTCGCTGCTGGACGAGTGGGAGGCGCTGGCCAACCCGACCGAGCCGGAGGCCGCCGAGGTCCGGATCGAGGACAAGCCGGCGCCGGTCACCGCCAACGCCCGGGCCTTCCGGGTGCTGGTCCGCAACGAGCTGTTCCGCCGGGTCGAGCTGTGCGCGCTGGAGCACTACGACGCGCTGGCCGAGCTCGACGGCGAGGACGGCTGGGACGCCGACCGCTGGGCCGACGCGATGGACGGCTACTGGGAGGAGTACGACGACCTCTTCACCGGCCCGAACGCACGCGGCCCGAAGATGCTGCTGATCGAGGAGGTCGAGGACGAGGGCCTGTGGCGGGTCCGGCAGATCTTCGACGACCCGAACGGCGACCACGACTGGGGCATCTCCGCCGAGGTCGACCTGTACGGCTCGGACGAGGAGGGCCGCGCCGTCGTCAAGGTCACCTCGGTCGGCGCGCACTGACGCCCCGGTGCGCCCGTACGGTGCCGTGACGGACGAACTGGTGCGCGTGCCGCCGGAGGCCCGGGCGCGGCTCGCCGTCCGGTTCGGGGGCGCGGCGGACGGCTGGTGCGACGGGCTGCCCGCCCTGGTGCGGGAGCTCGCCGGCCGGTGGGGGCTGGAGGTGGTCGCGGCGGGCGGCGGCGGGACGTCGCGGGTGTTCCGGTGCCGGCGCGGCGGCGGGACGGTGTGGCTGAAGCTCACGCCGGAGCCCGCGATCGCCCGCGAGGAGGCCGAGGCGCTGCGCCGCTGGGCGGCGGTGCCCTCGGTCGTGCCGCTGCTCGCCGCGGACCCGGCCGCCGGGGCCCTGCTGCTGGCGGACGTCCGGCCCGGTGAGCCGCTGCGGCGGCTCGGCTGGCGTCTGCCCGAAGTCGCCGCCCTGCTGCGGGACTTGCGCGCCCCCGTCGGGCCGGCGGCGGGTTCGGTGCTGCGGCCGCTCGCCGACCGGGTCGGCTTCCTCTTCGACCTCGCCGAGCGCCGGGGCCGGCCCGCCCCGGCCGGACGGCGGGCGGCCGCCCTGGCCCTCGCCTCCGACGGCCCGACCGCGCTCGTCCACGGCGACCTGCACCCGTCCAACGTCCTCGCCGGGCCCGGCGGCCGCCCGGTGGCGATCGACCCCCGCCCGTCCTGGGGCGACCCGGACTTCGACGCGGTCGACTGGGTGCTGGCGGGCCCCGCCGGCCCGGGCGCCCCGGGCGACCCGGACCGGCGGATCGCCGAGCTGGCCGCCCTCGTCCCGGGCCTCTCCCCCGAGCGGCTGCACGCCTGGTGCCGGGTCCTGGACGGGCTCTGACGCGTCGTCGCGCGGTGACGGGGGCTCAGCCGGCCCGGCCGCCCGCGTCCATGTAGTCGCGGACGTGGACGATCAGCCCGTCCCGGACCCGCAGCACCAGCAGGCCGGGCACCGCGAACGCGCCCCGGCCGCCCGCGATCTCGCCCCGCACGACCTGCTCCACCACCAGCACCTCGGGGTCGGTCGACACGTGCAGCGCGCGCTCCTCGACCTCGGTCGGCCGGGCCGGGCTCGCGCCCCACGCCGCGCCGTACCCGGCGCGCACCGCCTCCCGGCCCTCGTAGCGCTCCGGGAACCCGGGGAAGCGGAACGGGAACTCGTGCACGGCGTCCGGCGCGTAGAGGTCGGCGAGGGCGTCCGCGTCGAGGTCGAGCATCGCCCGGCGGTAGCGCGCCAGCACGTCCCGCGGGGTGCGGTCGGACGGGGCGGGGGCGGTGGCGGACATGGTGAACTCCCGTGGCGGGTGGGGTGGTCGGTGTGCCGACGAGCCTACTGCGGGCGGCGCCGGGCCGGGCCGGATTCCGGATCGGAGGGCCCCGGCGGCTCCGGCCGGGGCGTCACCAGGTGGGGCCGGCGGTCGCCGTCGCGGCGGCGAAGACCTCGCGGGCCCGGCTGCCGGGCGGGGCGAGGCAGGCGAAGACGTGGCGGCCGGGCTCGGGCAGCGCGAGGACGGTGTACTCCAGGACCTCGGCGTCCAGGGCCGGGTGGTCGACGTGCAGGCGGCCGGGGCCCGGCGGTCCGGCCCGGTGCTGCGACCAGAGCGCGGCGAAGGCCGGGCTGGCGGCGGAGAACCGGCCGACCAGGTCGGCGAGCGCCCGGTCGGCGGGGCGGTCGGCGTGGTGGGCGCGCAGCGAGGCGACCAGGTCGGCGCCGATCGACCGGTCCGGGGCGTGGTTGTCGGCGCTACGGGAGCCGTACGGGCAGCAGAACACCTGCCAGAGCAGGTTCCGCTCGTGCGGGGGCCGCCGGGCGGGCTCGGCCATCAGCAGCGCGGCGGGCCGGTTCCAGGCCAGCAGGTCGAAGGTCGGGCCGGTGACGAACGCGGGCGCGGCGTCCAGCGTGTCGAGCAGCGCCAGGGTGCTCGCCGGTACGGCGGCCCGGGCCGCCCGGTCGCCCTCCCGCTCGCGGACGGGGCGCGCGCCCGCCAGCCGGTGCAGGTAGGCCCGTTCGGCGTCGGCCAGGTGCAGCGCGTCCGCGATCCCGTCCAGCACCGGCCCGGTCGGCACCCGCTGCCGGCCCTGTTCCAGCCGGGCGTAGTAGTCCGGCGAGATCCCGGCCCGCGCCGCGACCTCCTCCCGCCGCAACCCCGGCGTGCGCCGCCGCCCGCTCGTGACGACACCCGCCTCGGACGGCGCCAGCCGGGCACGGCGGGCGCGCAGGAACGCCCCCAACGGAGTCTCGGACATGCCCGCCACCCTCCCACACCCGCCGGGACCCGACCAGGACCTGCCGGGTCCTGGTCGGGCGGTCCCCGGTGCGGGTGGCCGCTGGTGGGGTGCGGCGGGGGAGAAGAGCCTTGGGGGCATGGGACTTCTGGAGGACAAGGTCACGATCGTCACCGGTGCGGGGCGCGGCATCGGGGCGGCGGCCGCGCGGCTGTTCGCGCGGGAGGGGGCGGCGCTGGTGCTGGCGGCCCGGAGCGGGGACGAGGTGGCGGCGCTGGCCGCCGAGCTGCGGGCCGGCGGGGCGCGGGCGGTGGCGGTGGCGGTGGACCTGACCTCGGCGGCGGGCGCGGACCTGTTGGTGGACGCGGCGCTGGAGGCGTACGGCCGGCTGGACGCGGCGTTCGACAACGCGGGCAACGGCCTGCCGCCCGCACCGCTGGCCGAGCGCGCCGAGGACGACTGGGACGCCGTCCACGCGCTGAACCTGCGCGGCACCTGGCTGTGCCTGCGGGCGCAGTTGGCCGCGCTGGTGGCGGGCGGCCGGGGCGGGTCGATCGTGGTCAACTCGGGGGTGGGGGCGCTGGTCGGCGGGTTCGGGGACGGGGTGCAGCAGGCCGCGAAGCACGGGCTGACCGGTCTGGTCCGGGCGGCGGTGGCCGACTACGCGCCGCTGGGCATCCGGGTCAACGCGGTGGCGCCGGGCGTGGTGCGCACCCCGGGGACGGCGGACTTCTTCGCGCTCGGCCCGGCCTTCACCGACCTGGTGGCCCGCTCGACCCCGCTGGGCCGCCCGGCCCGGGACGAGGAGGTCGCCGAGGCCGCGGCCTGGCTGCTCAGCGACCGCGCCTCGTACGTGACGGGCGTGACGCTGCCGGTGGACGGCGGCATCACCGCGACCCGCCGCTTCGACTGAGGCCCGGCGCGGGCGGCGGCGGCGGGCGGGCGGGGGGGCGGGTGGTGGCGACCACCAGGGCGTGGTGGACGCGTGCGGCCTGGGCGGCGGCCGAGCCGGGGACGCGGGCGCGCTCGCGGGCGGCGGCCTCGGCGGGGTCGCAGCGGACGCCGGCCCAGAGCACGTCGAGGCCGTCCGGGGCCTCGCGCCGGCGCTGCCGGGAGGCGGCGGCGAGGAACACGTCGGCGACGACCGGTGCGCCGGGCCGGACGGTGGCGGCGGTCCCGGCGGCCCGGGCGGGGGTTCCGGCCGGAGGGCCTGGAGCACCCGCGCGAGGCCGCTCTTCCCGCTGCTGGAACCGCCGTCGAGCACGATCGGCCGGGTGTTCGCCCGCCCCACCCCGACGGCCCGTCAGCGCGGGGCGAGGCCGTCCAGGACGAGGTCGACCAGGGCGTCGGTGAAGGCGGGGGTGACGGGTTCGCCGAGCAGCAGGTGGCGGGCGAAGAGCGGGCTCATCAGGGCTTCGACGGCGGCCCGGGGGTCGGCGTCGGGGCGGATCTCGCCGCGGTCGGCGGCGCGGCGCAGCAGGTGTTCGGCGCGCTCCAGGCGGTCGGCCCAGTAGGCGTCGCGTCCGCTGCGGGTCTCGGCGGTGGCGGGGGCAATGCTCAGCTGCAGCAGGGCGGGGCCCTCGGGGGTGTCGAGGAAGGCGGCGAGGGCGGTGAGCATCCGGCGCAGGTCCTCGCGCAGGCTGCCGGTGTCGGGCAGCGGCACGGCCTGGTCGGCGTAGTCGGCGAGGGCCTCGCGCAGGAGGTGTTCGCGGGTGCCCCAGTTCCGGTAGACGGAGGTCTCGTGGACGCCGGCGGCGGCGGCGATCGCGGCGACGCCGGCCGCGTCGAGGCCGCCCTCGGCGAGCAGGCGGACGGTGGCGTCGAGCACCGCCCGGCGCATCGCGGCGCCGCGCCGGCGCAGCGGGGCGGCGGCCGTCCGTGGCTGGGGCTGCGGCTGGGACTGGAGTTCCTCTGGCACCCCACGAGCGTAACGCAGGCCGTCTTGCGTTGCCCCGGGTCGCGACGTACCCTCGACAACGCAAGTCACCTTGCGATAGCCCCCCGACCGGAGGGCGTCGCGATCGATCGGCGATGAGGCCGACGACGGCCCGCCCACCTGCCCGCCCGCCGTCGACCGGAGAGGAACGACCATGGCCACGATGCGTGCCGTCCGTCTGCACGTGCCCACCCGCACCCTGCGCGTGGAGGAGGTGGAGCGCCCGGTTCCCGGTCCGGGCCAGGTGCTGGTGAAGGTGGAGGCGGCGGGCGTCTGCCTGTCGGACGTCCACCTGATCGACGGTTCGCTGACCCCGCTGTACCTGCCCGGCGAGAGCGTCACGCTGGGCCACGAGGTCGCGGGCACGGTCGCCGAGCCCGGTCCCGACGCGGGCCGCTGGCAGGCCGGCGACCGGGTGGTGCTGCAGGCCGGCGAGAAGCGCGACGGGATCACCTGGACGCGCGGCGTCGACTACGACGGCGGCTGGGCCGAGTACGCGCTGGCCCGCGCCGACACGCTGTTCGCGCTGCCCGACACCATCCCGTTCGAGCAGGGCTCGATCATCCCCGACGCGGTCTCCACCCCGTGGGGCGCGGTCACCGCGACCGGCGCCGTCCGCCCCGCCGAACCGGTCGGCGTCTGGGGCGTGGGCGGCCTCGGCGCGCACGGCGTCCAGCTGCTGCGGGCGATCGGCGCCAACCCGATCGTCGCCGTCGACCCCGCCCCGGCCGCCCGCGAACGCGCCCTCGCCTTCGGCGCGGACCTCGCCCTGGACTCGGCCGACCCCGAACTGGCCGCGAAGATCGGCGCGGCCACCGGCGGCACCGGTCTGGCCGCCGCGTTCGACTTCGCCGGCGTGCCCGCCGTCCGCGAGCAGGCGCTGAAGGTGCTCGGCGCGCACGGCCGGCTGGTGCTGGTCGGCCTGACCGACCAGCCGCTGACGGTCGCGAACAGCATCCGCTTCTCGTACCTGCAGCAGCAGGTCCTCGGCCACTACGGCTCGGAGGACGCCGCCGTCCCCCAGCTGATCTCCCTCGCGGCGGGCGGCCGACTGGACTTCTCCCGCTCGATCAGCGGCGTCCTGCCGCTGGAGCAGGCCGCCGAGGCCGTCGAGCGGCTGCACACCAAGCAGGGCGACCCGATCCGGCTGATCCTCAAGCCCTGACGGCTCCGTCCACCGCCGGGCGGGGGGGGGGGGGGGGGGGGGGGCCCCCCCCCCCCCCGGCCCGCCCGCCTCGGACGACGTCGAACTCGTTGCCCTCCGGGTTCCGCAGCACGGTCGCGCCCGGGCCCGCCGGGAACCCCCGGGCCCGGGCGGGCCGCTCGGTGCCCCACCGCCGCGCCCCGATGGGCGACGCCCTGGTCGGCGGGGCCGGGCCGACCGGACGGCCTTGCCTTGGAGTGCGCTCCAACTCCTAGGGTCGTCACCGTCCGCACCAACCGGCCGCCGCCAGGGAGCCCGCGATGACCACCACGACCACGACCGCCACGACCACGACCGCCACCGACGTCCCGACCACCCGTCAGGAGCGTTTCGCCCACGGCCTGGAGGTGCTCGGCCGGATCGACGGCGACGCCGGGACGGCCGTCCTCGCCGCGCTCGCCGACGTCTCCCCCGAGCTGGCCCACCAGGTCGCCGCCTGGGGCTTCGGCGAGATCTACGACCGTCCCGGACTGGCGCCCCGGGACCGGCAGTTGGTCACCCTCGGCATGCTGACCGCGCTCGGCGGCTGCGAGCCGCAGCTCCGGGTGCACGTCAACGCCGCGCTGAACGTGGGCCTCAGCCCGCAGGAGATCGTCGAGTCCCTGCTGCACAGCGCCGTCTACTGCGGTTTCCCGCGCGCCCTGAACGCCACCCTCGCCGCTGGGCAGGTCTTCGCCGAGCGCGGCCTGCTGCCGGTCGTCCCGGCCGCCTGAGGGGCCGCGACGACGGCAACCCGCCTGTGGGCGGGGGCCGTTACAGTGCGGCCATGACCGACACCACCACCACCGCCGCGGGTCCCGACTGGGACCGTCGGCTCTCCGACGGCTTCGCCGTCCTGCTCGGGCGGCCGCTCGACGCGTACGACCCGGAGGCCGTGTACGCGGCCGAGATCGACGGGAACCTGCTGTACGAGACCGGGTTCCGGACCGATCCGGCCTGGGTGCGGCCCGCCGCGCTGCGCGGGGCGGAGGACGTGCCGGGGTTCTGGGTGTTCGACGCGGCGCGGGAGGTGCCGCGGTTCGACGCGAGCCGGTCGCTGTTCGACTTCTCGGGGCCGGGGCGGGCGACGCTGCCGGCGGGGTTCGCGGCGGCGGTCGAGGCGGCCTGCCTCCGGCCGTCCCTGGTCCGGGGCGCGGACCTGGCGCCGCTGGTGGAGGAGCACGGGGTCGACCTGACGGACCCGGCGTTCGCGGGGTCGTGGTCGGTGTCCTTCGCCCGGCTGGTCTCGGACGGGACGCTGTTCGGGGCACTGGTCGCCGTGCTGCAGACCGGTCGGGGGCCGGAGGAGCTGCTGGAGTTCGAGTTCGATCCGGAGGACGAGGTCGAGGAGTCCTGGCTGGCGGGGCTGGCCGGGGTGGAGCACCCGGAGCTGCGACACCACCTGGCGTTCTTCTGCACCGAGGGCGAGGCGGGCCTGATGCCGGTCGCCGCCGGGGAGCGGGCGCACCCGCTGGCGGCGGACGACTGCGCGGAGCTGGCCGGCTGGGAGGACGGGCACGGGCAGGTCGAGCTGCGCGTCGTCCGGCTGAGCGAGCGGGTGGCCGGGCCGCGCCGCTGAACCGCCGAACACCACCGAACCACCGGACCACCGAACGCCGCCGAACGCCGCCGAACGCCGCCGAAAACGGTTCGCCAGGCCCCGGGCGGCCCTGGATGCTCGTCGCATGACACTGCACGAGGACGAGGTGGCGGCGGACGCGGCGACGGTCCGGGCGCTGCTGCGCGAGCAGCGCCCGGAGTGGGCCGGGCTGCCGGTGGCGGCGGCGGGGGCGGGCACCGACAACCGGATGTTCCGGCTGGGCGCGGAGCTGCTGGTGCGGCTGCCGCGCACGCCGGGGACGGCGTCGGCGCTGCGCAAGGAGCGGCGCTGGCTGCCCGAGCTGGCGCCGCACCTGGTGCCGTACGCGGTGCCGGAGCCGGTGCACGAGGGGGTGCCGGGTGAGGCGTTCCCGCTGCCCTGGTCGGTGTACCGGTGGATCGAGGGCGTGCCGCCCGGCCCGGAGTCGGTGCGGGACTGGGCGGCCCTGGGCACCGCGCTGGCCGGGGCGGTGCGCGCGCTGCACGCCGCGCCGGTGCCGGACGAGGCGGCGCGGGAGGGTCTGGAGTGGTACCGGGGCGGGGAGTTGGGGCCCTGTGACGCGTGGGTGGGCCGGTACTTCGCGGAGCTGGAGGCGGCGGGCGGGGCGGGCCTCGACCCGGAGCGGCGGGCCCGGCTGGCCGGGGTGTGGCGGGAGGGGCTGGGGCTGCCCGCGCCGTCCGGTCCGGTGGTGTGGCTGCACGGCGACCTGAAGCCGAGCAACCTGCTGGTGCGGGACGGGGTGCTGCACGCGGTGATCGACTTCGGCGGCCTGTCGGTGGGCTTCCCGGACGCCGAGCACGCCCCGGTGTGGGACCTGCCGGTGGCGGCCCGGCGGGCGTACTGGCGGGCGGCGGGGTTGGCGCCGGAGACCTGGCGGCGGGCCCGGGCCTGGGCGGTGGCGGTGGGGGTGGCCGGGCTGTCGTACTACCGGGAGAGCGATCCGGCGTTCGCCGCCGAGTGCCGGTCGCGGCTGCTGGCGGTGCTGGACGGCGCCGGGGAGGCCGTGTCGGAGGAGGCCGCGACGGGCGGGTGACCTGCCGGCAGGCGGCGCTGCAATCACGTTTCGTCGCACCTTGGCAGCTGATCTTGCGTCAATCTGTATCTTTTTTGCACTCACCCGTGGACTTCCTGCTGCGCCGAGCCCTACGCTCGGCACGCCCGGCCACCACCCGGGCCTTCCCCCATGCAGGAAGCACGGTCACCCATGCTGAATCCCCCCACCCGCGCCAGGCGGACCGTCGCCTCGCTGGCCACCCTCGCGCTGGGCGCCGGCGGCCTGTTGGCGGTGACGTTCGTCAACGCCGGCACCGCGCACGCCGCCGCCGTCCCCGCCCTGTCGCCGCTGGCCGTCCCGGGCCGGGGCGCGAGCGTCCCGTTCATCGAGCAGGAGGCCGAGTACGCGGCCACCAACGGCTCCGTGGTCGGCCCGGACCGGCAGTACGGGCACCTGGCCTCCGAGGCCTCGGGCCGCCAGGCCGTGACCCTCGACTCGGTCGGCGAGTACGTCGAGTTCACCCTCACCGCGCCCGCCAACTCGATCGACTTCCGCTACAGCCTGCCGGACTCGGCGGACGGCAGGGGCCGCGACGCCTCGATGGACCTGCTGGTCAACGGGCAGAAGCTGAAGAGCGTCGACGTGACCTCCAAGTACAGCTGGTACTACGGCGGTTACCCGTTCAACAACAACCCGGGCGACAGCAACCCGCACCACTTCTTCGACGAGACCCGCACCCTGCTGGGCAGCACCTACCCGGCCGGGACGAGGATCCGGCTGCAGGTCTCCTCCACCGCGCAGTCGCCGGCCTTCACCGTCGACCTGGCCGACTTCGAGAACGTCGCCCCGCCGATCGGCAAGCCGGCCGGCGCGATCGACGTGGTCGCGGACTTCGGCGCCGACCCCACCGGCGCCGCCGACTCCACCGCCAAGTTCCAGGCCGCGGTCAACGCCGGTGCGGCGCAGGGCCGGACGGTCTACATCCCGCAGGGCACCTTCACGCTGTACGACCACGTGGTGGTCGACAAGGTGACGCTGGCCGGCGCGGGCCCCTGGTACAGCGTGCTGGGCGGGCGCGACCCGGTCAACCGCAACCGGGCGGCCGGCATCTACGGCAAGTACGTGGCCGGCGGCGGCTACGGCGGCGGGATCCGGCCGCAGGAGGCGGGCGGCCCGAGCCAGAACGTCACGCTGAAGGACTTCGCGATCATCGGCGACGTGCGCGAGCGGGTCGACGACGACCAGGTGAACGGCCTGGGCGGCGCGATGTCCAACTCCACGGTCGACAACCTGTGGATCCAGCACACCAAGGTCGGCGCCTGGATGGACGGTCCGATGGACCGCTTCACCATCAAGAACAGCCGGATCCTCGACCAGACCGCGGACGGCGTCAACTTCCACACCGGCGTGACCAACTCGACGGTCACCAACACCTTCCTGCGCAACACCGGCGACGACGGCCTGGCCTCCTGGCCGGAGCGGGTGCCCAACACCAACGACAGCTTCACCCACAACACCGTGGTGCTGCCGATCCTCGCCAACAACATCGTCACCTACGGCGGCCGGGACTTCACCATCTCGGACAACGTGATGGCCGACACCATCACCAACGGCGGCGGCCTGCACATCGCCAACCGCTACCCGGGCGTCACCTCCGGCAACGGCACCGCCGTCGCGGGCACGATCACCGCCGCCCGCAACACCCTCGTCCGCACCGGCAACAGCGACTACAACTGGCAGTTCGGCGTCGGCGCGATCTGGTTCGACGGCCTGAACGAGCCGATCACCGGCGCGACCATCAACGTCACCGACACCGACATCCTGGACAGCTCCTACGAGGCGATCCAGACCATCGAGGGCGGCGTCACCGGCGTCAACCTGACCAACGTGCACATCGACGGCGCGGGCACCTACGCGATCCAGGCGCAGGCCAACGCCCAGATGCGGTTCACCAACGTCACCGCGAAGAACATCGCGCAGGCCGCCACCCCGATCCACAACTGCGTGGGCACCGGCTTCCAGATCACCGACGGCGGCGGCAACTCCGGCCTGACCGGCTCGACCTGCACCGGCCAGTGGCCCGCGCCGGTCTGGACGTACAACGGCGTTCCGGTCGGCGGCGGTTCCACCTCCTCGCCGAGCCCGAGCCCTTCCACCTCCGCCTCCCCCTCGACCCCGGCCTCGCCGTCCCCGTCCCCGTCGTCCACCTGCCCGAGCGGCACCGGTAACCTCGCGCAGGGCCGCCCGGCCACCGCCTCCGGTACCAACGCCGGGCTGGGCGCGGGCAACGCGGTCGACGGTGACGCCAACAGCTACTGGGAGAGCGCCAACAACGCCTTCCCGCAGTGGATCCAGGTCGACCTCGGCTGCGCGACCAGCCTGACCAAGGCCGTCCTGAAGCTGCCCCCGGCCACCGCCTGGGCCGCCCGCACCGAGACCCTCACCGTCCAGGGCTCCACCGACGGCACCACCTTCACCACCCTGGTGGGCTCGGCCGGCTACACCTTCGACCCGGCCACCGGCAACACCGCCACCGTCAACCTCCCCGCCACGCCCACCCGTTACCTGCGACTGACCGTCACCGGCAACACCGGCTGGCCCGCCGCCCAGCTCGCCGAACTCCAGCTGCTCGGCGGCGGCACATCCTCGCCGTCCCCGTCCACCTCGGCCTCGCCGTCCCCGTCCCCCTCCGCGTCGTCCACCTGCCCGGCGGGCAGCGGCAACCTCGCCCAGGGCCGCCCGGCGACCGCCTCCGGCACCAGCCAGACCTACGGGCCGGGCAACGCGGTCGACGGTGACGCCAACTCCTACTGGGAGAGCGCCAACAACGCCTTCCCGCAGTGGATCCAGGTCGACCTGGGCTGCGCGCGCGCCCTCTCCAAGGCCGTGCTGAAGCTGCCCCCGGCCACCGCCTGGGCCGCCCGCACCCAGACCCTCACCGTCCAGGGCTCCACCGACGGCACCACCTTCACCACCCTGGTGGGCTCGGCCGGCTACACCTTCGACCCGGCCACCGGCAACACCGCCACCGTCAACCTCCCCGCCACGCCCACCCGTTACCTGCGACTGACCGTCACCGGCAACACCGGCTGGCCCGCCGCCCAGCTCGCCGAACTCCAGCTGCTCGGCGCCTGATACCCGGTCGCCGTCCGGACCCCGGCCGGGCCGGGAGCCCCCGTCGGGCTCCGGACGGCGGCCGCCCCCACCGCCCCCGCCCGGTCACCACGACCGGACGGGGGCGGCTCCCGTCCGCCCGCGGCTCGGCGGTGATCGAATCGGATGGTGCGCCCCGCGCGGGGGCACGTACACTCCGGCCTCGTGACTGAGCTCTGGGACGCGGACCTGACGGCCGACGCGAAGCGGATCGGCGAGGCGGTCGCCGTCGCCGGCGCCGGGATGGTGGACCGCGAGGTGCTGGCCGAGGTGGTGGCGCTGTGCGCCGTCGCGGGCGAGCACCTGCTGGTGGTGGGCGCGCCCGGCACCGCCAAGTCCGAGGTGGTGCGGCGGGTCGCCGGGCAGCTCGGCGGGCGCTACTTCGAGTACCTGCTCGGCCGGTTCACCGAACCCAACGAGCTCTTCGGCTCCGTCGACCTGGCCCGGCTGCGCGAGGGCCGGGTCGAGTACGAGACCGGCGGCATGCTGCCGGAGGCCGAGTTCGCCTTCCTGGACGAGGTCTTCCTCGGCTCCACCGCCGTCCTGAACACCCTGCTCGGGCTGCTGAACGAGCGGGTGTTCCGGCGCGGCGCGACCGTCCTGGACAGCCCGCTGCGGATCTGCGTCGGCGCGGCCAACAGCCTGCCCGAGGACCCCGCGCTGGAGGCCTTCGCGGACCGCTTCCTGGCCCGGCTGTTCGTCTCCCCCGTGCCGGACGACCGGCTGGAGGAGCTGCTGGAGGCGGGCCGCCGCCCCGCGCCCGCGCTGCCGGACGGCCCGGGCCTGGTCGCGGTGCTCGACCGGCTGGCCGCCGCCGCCCGCCGCTGCGCGCTCGCCCCGGTCACCCCCGTACTGGCCACCGCCGTCCGCCGGCTGCGCGCCGCCGGCGTCCCGCTCGGCGACCGGCGGGTGGTCCGGGCCCAGCGCCTGGTCGCCGCCGCCGCGACGCTCGACGGGCGCACCACCGCCTCCGAACGCGACCTGTGGGTGCTGCCGCTGATCGCCCCGACCGCCGACGCCCAGGCGCTGGCCCGGGACACCCTCACCGACCTGGTCGGCGCGGCCGCCAACCGGGGCCTGGCGTACGCCGCCGAGGAGCTCTCCCGCGGCCCGCTGGCCCGCGCCGGACGGCTGACCCGGGTCGGCACCGCCCTGCTCGCCGAGATCGCGGCGGCCCCGGAGACCTCGGCGGCGCCGACGGCACCGGGCTCCGGCGACCGGCGGCTGCGACTGGAGGCGACCCTGCGGGAGATCGACGCCTCCTTCGAACCCGCTGACCTGCCCGCGGAGTTGGCCGCCGTCCGGACCCGGCTGGTCGCGGCGGTCCGGCCGTGACCAGCCGGGTCCGGACGGCGGGCGGGCCCGCCGCCCCGGTCGCCCTGCGCTGGGAGCACCGCGAACCGCCGCTGCCCGCCGCCGCGGTGGCGGGCCTGGGCTCGGCCGCCGCCGCGCTGGCCGCGGCCGCCCGGGAGCGGCTGGCCGCCGGTGCGGCGCTGCGCGCGGCGGCGACGACGGCGCAGGAGGCGGACGAGCCGGTGCTGGTGGTGCTCGGCGACCCGGCCGACCTGCCGTGGGCCGAGGGCGTCCGCTATCTGGGCTGGGACGACGGCGTCCTCGTCCCGACCACGGCCCGCCCGCTGCCGTCCCCCGCCCTGTGGCGCGACGCGCTGGCCGGCACGGCCCTGCCGCCCCTCGCCGACCCCCTGCTCGTCCTGCTGCCCCCGGGTCTGGCCCTGCTCACCGAACTCCCGACCCGCACGGCCGTGTTCACCCCCCTTACTGCCCCGGAGACCGCTCCGGAGACCGCTCCGGAGACCGCTCCGTGCCCGTGAACCCGCCCGCACCCGCGACGGCGAACGTGCGAACCCCGGCACGGACGCGGGCACGGGCGCGAACGCTGCCCGCCGACGCGACCGCACCGACCACGTCCACCACCCCGCCCGCCCCGGAGCCCGCCCCGTGAACCCGGTCCCGACCGCCTCGTCCCGCCCGACGTCCGCCGCCGCCGGCCTGCTGCCGGAGGCACTGGCGCCGTGGGCGGCCGGGCTGTCCGCGCTGACCCGGGCGCTGGCGGTGGCGCTCGGGCCGCTGGTGCTGGGGATCGACGCGCTGGTCGGTGCGGAGCAGCCGCGGGCGGCGGTGCGGGGCGAGCCGGACGGTTACGGCGGGTTGGGTCGGCGGGGGCGGCCGGAGCAGCTGCGGCCGGCCGAGTGGCTGCTCGCCGACGAGTGGCCGGAGGAGTTCGCCCGCCGCCACCTGGAGGGTGAACTGCTGTACGTGGCGCCGGAGTTCCGCGAGGATCCGGTCACCGGCCGGGTGGTCGCACTGGTCGACGCCGGACCGTTGGCGGCCGGGCCGGCCCGGCTGGTGCAGCTCGCCGCGCTGGTCGTGCTGCACCGGAGGGCGGCGGCCCGGGGCAGCGAGCTGGTGGTGCGGGTGCTCGGCGCCCCGGCCGAGGAGGAACTCTCCGGTGAGCTGCCGGAGTTGCTGCCGCGCTGGCGGAAGGCGCGGAGCGCCGTCGCGCCGGACGCCGCCTCGGTGGCCGAGGCCCGCGCGGCGCTGGACGCCCCGGACGAGGCCTGGCTGCTGACCACGCCCGCGCTCGCCGCACGGCTCACGCCCCCGCTCCCCCGCACGCTCACCGCCGAACCGGCCGGCTGGGGCCCGTCCGGGGCCCGCTCGGTCCGGCTCGCCCTCGGTTCGGCCGTCTCCGAACTCCCTTTGCCGGAGACCGGGTTGGCGGTCCGGGCGCTGCGCGGCGGGGAGTTCCGGCGGCGGCCGGAGCAGGTGTCGCACACGGTGCCGACGGCCCGGCTGCCGGTCTTCACCGGCCTGTCGCCGACCCTGCTGAGCCGGGGCAGGGAGGTGGGCCGGCTGGTCGCCACTCGGGTCCGCCCCGACGGCAACGGGCAGCCCGGCCGACCCCGGATCCACGGTTTCGGCCTGCCGGTGCTCGCGGCGGCCCGGGTCGGGAAGCGGCTGATGGTGCTGGTGGACGGCGGCGTCGACCTGCGGCTCAAGCTGGTCGGCAGCCCGCCCGCCGAGCCCGTCCCGACCTCGATCGACCGGGCCCCGTTCGGCCTGGACCCCGCCCGGCTGGACGCCCTGCTGTCCGCCCCGGTGCTGCCGCTGCTCTGGCGGGACGGCGCGCTCGCGCTGCCGCTCGCGGGCCGCTGGTGGTCGATCGCGGCGGACGGCGGTGTCCGGGACGACGGCCCGGCCGGCGAGGGGACCGACGGCGGCCCGGCGGGCTTCAGGTGGGCCCGCGAACCCCGGCTGTACGAGGGCGACCCGGCGGTGGTGGACGCGCGGGCGCCGCACCGGCTGTACGCCCGCGACGCGGTCGCCTGGTCGCACGACGGCGTGGAGTGGCTGCTGGCCGCCCCCGGGCGCCACGCCCTGCGGGCGGTCGTCCCGGCGGGCTCCGAGGCGATCGGCCTGGTCCGGCAGGGGCACGGCCTCGCGCTGGTCACCTGCTCCACCGCCGGAGTCCTGGTCCGCAGCGTCCGGACGGACGGTTCCCGGACGCTGAGCCGGCTCTCCGGCGGCAGCGTCCACCCCTCGGTCCACCCGGCCCTGCCGCTGGTCGCGGCCGAACCGCGCCCGGGACAGGTCGTGGTCGGCGACGCCTTCACCGGCCAGCTCCGGATGATCATCGGGAGCGACACGTGAACGACACCGCCGCCGGCCGCCACCGGGTCTCGGTCGAGGCGGCGGGCTTCCTGCTGGACGTCCCGCTGCTGGGGGCGGAGGAGGCCGCCGCGCGGGTGCTCCTGCTCTGGCGGGACGGTGCCCGGCTGAGCGAACTCCCCTGCGGGTCGTGGTTGTTGCAGCTGCCCCGGCCGGTCTCCGCACGGGCTGACCGGGCGCCCGGACTGCCGCTGCTGGCCCGTTCGGGGGGCCTGGTCTCGTTCGACCTGCCGGAGGCCGCGTCGGATCCCACCGGCGCACCGGCGGTGGCGGCCGGGGAGTTGCTGGTGCTGCGCGGCGGTCGGCCGGAGCGGCACCGGCTGACCGCGCTGCCGCCGGTGGCGCCCGCCCGGTGGCTCGACCTGTCGGGCCTGGTGGTGCGCCGCCTGGAGCCGTCGGCGGCGGCCGGGCCCGAGCCGGAGCCGGTGGTGGAGGCACTGCTCGCACCGCCCCGGTCCGACCTGCGGGTGGCGGCCGGGATCCGGCCGGTGTCGCAGCGGCTCCGGCGGCTGCGGGGGGACCGGCCGGCGGGTCCGCTCTCCCGGAAGGGCCCGCTCGGCCCGCCCGGGGCGGTCCGGGCCGGTCGGTCGGGCCGGTGGAGCGTGTCCTCGGCGTTCCTGCTGGCGGCGGTGCTGTTCGTCCTGTTCGGGTCGTCCGCCGTCCTGTTCGGCGCCTCCCGCACCGTGGCGCAGGTGGTCGGCGGCGTCCTGGCCGGGCTCGGGACCACCCTCGCGGTGGTCGCCGAACTCCGCCGGCTCCGGGCCCCCGCGAGCGGTACCGGCACCACGGGCACCACCGGCACCGGCCGCGCCTCGGACCCGGCCGCCGCCACCCGCCCCCGCGTCGGCCGGGCCCACCGCACCCTGCGCAAGGCGCTGAACGGCGCGCTGGCCGCGCTCGCGCTGCGCACGCCCGCCACCGCCCGGGTGGTGCACGGCCGGCAGGCGCGCTACCTGCGCGAGCTGACCGCCGCGTTCCGGCAGCGCCGCTGGGAGGACGCGCTGCGCGACGCGCTCGCCCTCGGCGAGCGGTCGCCGGCGGGCCGGGACTCCTGGCTGACCCTGGCGCTGCCGACCCGGCGCACCGGCGCGCTGCGGGCCGCGACGCGGCGCGGATCGGGCGGGGCGGTCTCCGCGCTCTCCGGTCCGAACGTCCACCAGCACCTGACCGCGCTGTACCGGGCGGCGGCCGAGGCGCTGGAGCGCGAGGGCCGGATCGACGAGGCCGCGTTCGCCCTCGCCGACCTGCTGGGCCGTCCGTCCGAGGCGGTCGCGCTGCTGGAGCGGCACGGCCGCCACCGGGACGCGGCCGTGCTCGCGGAGGGCCGGGGCCTGGATCCGGAGCTGGCCGTCCGGCTGTGGTGGCTGGCGGGCGAGCGGGAGCGGGCCGTCCGGCTGGCCGAGCGGCACGACGCCTTCCCGTCCGTGGTGGCGCGGCTGGGCGCGGTCGACGCGGACGCGGCGCGCGGGCTGCGGACGGCGTGGGTGCGTTCCCGGCAGGCGGCGGGCGACCGGCTGGGCGCGGTCGAGGCGGCCTGGCCGGACGAACGGCTGCGTCCGCTGGTGGTGGCCGACCTGCGGGACGGGGTCGCGCTCGGCGGAGTGGTCCGGGCCCGATCGCTGGCGTACCTGCGGGCGCTCGACGCGGGTGAGCGGGTGGCGCCGATGATCCGGACCCTGCTGGCCGGGGACGAGCCGGAACTGCGGCTCCAGCGCGGCGAGTTCGCGGCGACGATGGCCGGGCTGCCGGGCGGCTCGCCGGCCCTGGACCGGGAGCTGGCCACGGCCGCGGCGCTGGCGGTGCTCCGGGACGGCGGGTTCGGGGAGCGTCCCGAGCACACCCGGCGGCAGCTGTTCGGGGCCCTGCTGGAGCGCGCGGACCCGCTGGTGGTGGCCGACCTGCCCCCGCTGCCCGACCGTCCGGCCCAGCCCGGCGGGCTGGGCACGGTGCACGCGGACCGGCTGCCCGGCGGGGCCCGGCTGCACGACGCGGCGGCCCTGGAGTCCGGCGCGGTGCTGGTCGCCTGCGGGCAGGCGGGCGTCCGGCTGCTGACCCCGGACGGGCGCACCAAGGCCCGCTGGAGCACCCCGGCGGACCGGCTGGTGCTCGCCGACCACGGCGGCGCCGCGCTGCTGGTCGCCCGCTACGGGGACGTCCGCGAGATCGCCCGGCTCGACCTGGCCACCCGGACGGTGCGCCCCTGGGCCACCCTGCGCGGCGCCGAACCGCTGCCGTCCTTCGACGGCCGGCTGCTCACCGTGGTCGAGGACGACGCCCTCGCCGTGTACGACACGCTGGCCGCCCGACCGACCGTCGTGTGGCGCGAACTCGGCCACGGCGCGGACCTGTTGGGATCACCGGCCCGCACCCCGGGGAGTTTCGCGGCGCTGGTCGCCGAACACCCCCTGCTGGAGCGGTGGCGCTGGGACGCCCCGGGCTGGCAGCTGCGCTCCCGGCACGGGCTGGACGCCCCGGTCCGGCCGCTCCCCCGCGTCCTGGCCGAGGGCAGCCTGCTCTCGATCGATCCGGAGGCCGGCGAGCTGGTCCGCTCCGGCGAGGACGTCGTCTCCCGCCGCCCCCTCTCCGGCCCGCCGGAGTCCTCCGTCCTGCTCTCCGACGGCGACCTGTACGCGCTGGCGACCGCCGAACCGGGCGGCACCGCCCTGGACCTGGGCCTCGGCCCGAGCCTGCTGGTCCGCGCCGTCCTGCGCTTCCCGTCCGCCACGCCGGACGACCTCTCCCTGCGCCACCACGCCGGCCTCGCGACCGTCCACCACCGCGACGGCCGCCTGATCGCCCTGGCCGCCGACGGCTCCCGCCTGCTCGCCAACCTCCGCCTCCCCGCCGAGTGACCCCCCGCCGGGACGGGTGGCGGCGGGCCGCCCTCGCACCGGTCGGCAAAAAACCGACGGATCCGCGCAAATTTTACTAGCATCCCTCGTTGGAAAGTCGAGCTGGAGGGGAGTGCGCCCATGCGGGACGCGGACGTGCTGGAGGTGCTGGACGCGCTGCGGGCGGCCGGGGCACAGGTCTGGATCGCCGGCGGCTGGGGCGTCGACGCCCTGCTCGGGCGGCAGACCCGTCCACACCGGGACCTGGACCTGCTGCACCGCCGGGAGCAGGAGCCCACCGCGCTGGCGGCGCTGGCGGCGCTCGGCTTCGCGGAGCGGACCGACCTGCGGCCGGTCAGGTTCGTGCTGGCGGACGACCGGGGACGGGAACTCGACCTGCACCCGCTGGAGTTCGGGTCGGATGGGGACGCCCGCCAGGAGTCGCACGAGCCCGGCCGGCCGTTCCACTACCCGGCCGCGTGCTTCGTCACGGGGACGATCGGCGGGCGGGAGGTGCCCTGCCTCTCCGTGGCGCAGCAGGTGTTCTTCCACCAGGGGTACGAGCCCGCCGAGCGGGACCGGCGGGACATGGCCCGGCTGCGGGAGGCGTTCGGCGTCGAGACCCACTTCTGAGCCGGGGCCCGCTTCCGCGCGGCGGCCGGGCCTCCGCGCGGCGGTCGGGCCTCCGCGCGGCGCTCAGACCTCCAGGCGTCGTCCGCCCCCCCCCCGGCGGGGGCGGCCCACGGCCCCGGCGGCCCCCGGCGCGACGGCGGCCCCGCGCCGCCCCCCGCAGCG